>CAZPXE010000069.1:0-10489 GCA_964590545.1 uncultured Rhodobacterales bacterium
CACGCCATCGGCGCGGATTTTGCGCTGCACTACTCGGTCAATCGGCGCGAGGATGCGGGGTATTTGGATGATCTCGCCCAGATGCCGTGGGCAGACAAAGTGCATTATCATGTGTCGCACGAAGGCACGCGAGCGGATTTGAACGCGGTTCTGGCGGGGTATCAGGACGGCTGGCATGTCTATACCTGCGGGCCCGAGCGCTACATGTCCGGCGTAATGGAAGCTGCCGAAAGGCAAGGCTTCCCCGAAGAGGCGCGGCATCTGGAGTATTTCTCGGTTCCCGAACAACCCGATTATGAGAACCACGCCTTCACCATTAAGCTGACCAAATCAGGCAAAACACTTCAGGTGCCAGAGGACAAAAGCATCTCGGATGTGCTGGTCGAGAATGGCATCGCCGTCGATGTGAAATGCTCGGACGGTATCTGCGGGGTCTGCAAATGCGGCTATGAGGGTGCGGTGGAGCACCGGGATTTCGTGCTGTCCAAAGCGCAGCAGCAGACGCAGGTTATCACCTGTCAATCTCGCGCTGCGCCGGGGGAGCTGAGTGTTTCACTCGATATCTGATGCGCCATGAGGTCAAGAACCTGCGGAAGCGTCAGGCAGTGTGTCAAATAACTCTCGTTGAACGCACAGTTCAGGGGCGCGATGGGCTAGACTTATCCTCATTCACGGCACCAGCCGCATTGTCGGTGCCGCAGATCCAAACAGAGAAGCCCTCAGCAGCGCACCCGCCCAGCCGATAGCGTTTCGAGAAAACGTTGAATCGCAAATACCTTGCCGCGCTTCGCTCTCAGGACATCTGCACGACTTGCGTCTCAAACATTTCTTGAAACGCTTTAGCTTTCCAACCGAGGGTCGCACCCCGCCTGATGCAATAGCTCCATGACCTCGCTTTGCCACGCTTCAAGAAGGTTGCGCGCAAACACCGATATCGGGCGATAAATGGGCGAAAAAATTGCGTAATGATATCGGATCGGGTCGACCATCGGGCGTACCACGACCCCATGAACCATCGATGCAGCCGGGTTGACCAGAAAAGTCGAGAGAGGGTCGAGCATCGTACAGCATTGACCGGCCTCGACAAAATGCAAGATCGGCAGGAAGGTTTGGCTTTCAATAGTCGTACGCAGCGTCAAGCCCTGGGCCGCAAAGCGTGACGCCAATTCAACTGTTTGCCGATGCGACGCTGGGAGTGTTCCCATCGCAAGACCATCCAGGTCAGCCAGCTCGATTTCAGCGTTCTTCGCCAGCGGATGGTTTTCCGGCAGTGCTATCGAGCAATTGGCAGATATAACGACCGAGCGATACAGGTTTTCGTCCGAAACGCCCGACGATGCGTCGGCAAAGCCAAAATCGATAGATTGAGCGCGTGCAAGCTCGGCGATCTGGCTGGACGTTCGGGCCTGTATCGAAATTGAAACATCCTCAGAGCCACGCATTTGCGAGGCAATGAATTTTGGGAAAATTAACGAGACAGGCCCCGGCATGGCCGCCACATTCAGTTTACCCGACTGCCCATCTGAAAGGCTTCGCATCGTTTGCCGTACCCGGCGGACCTGTGACAGGATGGCATCCGCTTCCGCGAGCAAATACTGCGCTTCCGGTAACGGCGTCAGTTTTCTGCCACGACGTTCGAAAAGTTGTAGCCCAAGTTGATCCTCAAGCGCTTTGATCGCGGCGCTCACGGCAGGTTGTGTCCGACCCAGCTTGGTAGCTGCGTCCGAAAGCGAAGCGGAAGTCATGACCGCCTGAAAGGTCGACATTTGTACGAAGTTCATACCGCGTTATATAAACCCAATTTATGAATATGTAGAATAATATAATTTGAATTGATTTTATTAGCTGTTTAGGCTTGACCAGTGAATCGATTTCAGAAGTCAGACCACAGGGAGACTATAATGAACAAAGCCCACAAACTCTTCGCTCTGGCCACAGCGGCAACGCTGGCGGCTGGAACGGCCTTAGCGCAGGACCCCACCTTTTTCCGGATCGGGACTGGCAGCGCAGGCGGCACCTATTTCCCGATCGGCGGTACCATCGCCAACGGTATTTCGGCACCTCCGGGCGCGCGCGCCTGCGACAAGGGCGGCCAATGCGGTGTTCCGGGACTGATCGCCATTGCCCAGTCAACGACAGCGTCTGTCTTCAACAATACAGCGGTTCAAAACGGCGAGTTAGAAGCAGGCATGGCCGCTGCCGACGTCACCCGGTCGATGTATTTGGGTGCAGGAAAATTCGACGGTAAACCGCATGAGAAACTGCGGATCGTCGCGAACCTCTACCCAGAAGATCTCCATTTGGTGCTGCCCAAAGGCGCAAGCGTGGCAAGCCTGTCTGATCTTGAAGGCAAACGCGTCGGAATCGCGCAAGCCGGATCTGGCACTCAGGTCGCAGTCGAAATGATGTTGGCCGAATGGGGTTTGACCCGCGACAACTATGACGAAGCGGAATTGAACAACTCGCAATCCGCCGAACGTCTGGCGGACGGGCAACTGGATGCATATTTCTACGCAGCGGGCTGGCCCGTCTCTGCCATGGTGCAACTGGCGACGACAAAAGGCATGGAGCTTCACAGCTTCTCGGATGATGATCTGGCGAAAATCAACGGCATCATCCCGGCCTATATCCCATCAGCCATCCCAGCAGGTGTCTATGAAGGCGTCGACTATGATGTCAAAACGCCTGCCGTTTCGGCTTTGTTGGTCGTGTCTTCCGATCTATCCGAAGAGTTGGTCTATGGAATTACCGCCGCTCTATGGAACGACAATACCCGCAAGCTGCTCGACAATGGGCATGCGAAGGGCAAGCAGATCACACCCGGCACGGCGCTGGATGGCATAGCGGCGCTAGGCGTTCCGCTGCATGCGGGTGCTGAAAAATTCTATAAAGAAGCTGGCCTGCTTGAATAAGTAAGCCGCTATCAGTCAGGCGGTTTTCCTGAGACCGCCTGACACCTATTTCCAAAAAGTACTCGACGAGGTGCGCGATGAGCGATCAGCGAACAGAGGACGTACGCGAACTTTCTGACGAAGAGCTTGCCGCCATCGAAGAGAAGTATGACGAAGGCGCGGCCACACGGAAAGTTACGCCTGCGTTTGGTCAGTTTCTTCGCTATGTCGCGCTTACATTTGCGGTTTACCACTACCTGACCGCCGGTTTCGCTTTGCCGCCTGATTACTGGCATATGGGGTGGCACCTGTCAGGTTTGTTCATCCTGACCTATTCATTTTACCCGCTGATCAAAACCAAGTCCGCCTTCGAGCTGAAGACGGGGCCGTTTCGGCTGGGTGGGGTGCCAATATTCGATATTCTGTTGATGGTTATCGGGGTCATGGCCGCGCTTTACGTGGGCTTTGCATGGCGCGGGATCAGCTGGCTCGGCGTCGAAGAAATGACATTCCGCATGGGCAACCCAAACAATTGGGATCTGCTATTCGGGTGCATTTTGATTGTGCTGGTCCTGGACATCGCGCGCCGAACCTTGGGCTGGGTCCTGCCCCTAATTATCAGCGTTTTTGTTTGCTACGCTTTGTTTGGTCCCGCTTTTCCAGGGCTGCTTCAACACCCCGGTGTTAAATTCAACACATTTGTCTCGTCCATGTACTTCCCTCAGGAAGGGATCTTTGGCGTGACGCTGTGGGTCGTTTCGACAATCGTCTTCCACTTCGTCCTCTTTGGTGTGATCGCCCAGCGCACTGGCCTTGGGCAGCTATTCATCGACAACGCGACGATTCTGGCGGGGCGCTACACAGGCGGTCCGGCGAAAGTATCCGTCGTCTCATCCGCGTTTTTCGGGACAATCTCAGGCTCATCGGTCGCCAACACAGTTTCGACCGGCGCGCTGACGATTCCGAACATGAAGCGCCTCGGGTACCCGGGTCATTTCGCGGGGGGCGTTGAAGCTGCAGCCTCCGCGGGCGGGCAGATTACACCGCCCATTATGGGCGCAGCTGCGTTCATCATGGCCGAGTTTCTTGAGCTACCATATACGACCATCGTTATCGCAGCGATCTTTCCCGCGCTATTGCACTATGTCGGTGTCTTCGCCGTTGTTCACCTCATGGCACGCCGTCTCGGGCTGAAAGGGTTGTCAAAAGAAGCGCTCCCACAATTGCGCACTGTCTGGGCCGACGGCTGGGCAAATATTGTCCCCTTGATCGGACTCCTGGTAGTCCTGTTTTCCGGTTACACCCCCTATATGTCGGCATTTTGCGGCATCTCCTTAGCGATCATCGCAGGTATGAGCCGAATGAAAGCGCCGCTGACGCTCGTCTATGCGGCGGCCTTCGTGAGCTTTGTGGTCTGGAAGTACCAAGGCGGCGGGTTTGATATAACCATGTCAGCGATTTTGATCTCAGGTGCAGTCATTGCCACCCTAAACCCGCAACGGCGCGTGACGTTGAGTGAGATGGCCGACACATTTGAAACCGGTGTCAAATACGCGCTAGCGGTCGGAGCCGCATCGGCGGCGGTAGGCATCGTGATTGGTGTGATCAACACAACGGGCATTGGATTCCGGATCGGCTTCATGGTCACTCAGGCCGCGTCAAACCTTGGCAGCGATTTGATCTGGCTGTTCCAGTTCGGCACGTACGAGCTGTTTTCGGTCGAAGACCTAACCCTGTTTATCAGCCTCGTCTTCATCGCGATTGCCTGTATTTTGATGGGCGCAGGCGTGCCAACCACAGCGCTATACATCATGCTTGTCTCGGTCGCTCAGCCAGCTTTGGCACAACTGGGCATTCCACCAATCGCAAGCCATATGTTCGTTTTGTATTATGGCGTCGTTGCGGAGATAACTCCGCCGGTCTGCACGTCAGCTTATGCTGCGGCCGCCATCGCAGGTTCTAACCCATTCCGCACCGGGATCAGTGCTTTCACGCTGGGGCTGGGCAAGGTCGTTGCGCCAATGGCCTTCGTGTACGCACCGGTATTGCTGTTCGTATCCTCAACCGGCTTCAACTTCTGGGAGTTTTCTTACACCGCCACCAGTTGCATTGCTGGAGTTATTGCCCTGTCCGCTGCGGTTGTCGGGTACTGGTTGGCCCCTATGGGAGTGGTGTTTCGCGTATTGATGGCCATCGCAGGATTGATATTTATCGCCCCATCACTGCAAGCTGATCTGGTCGCATTGTTGGTCGCATCGCCCGCAATCGTGAGTCAGGTGATGGCAAGACGCCGGCTTGATACCGATGTCACCGCCTGATCCCCGCACCCCTGTCGTCATTCTTGGCGCTGGCATCGTTGGTATCTGCACAGCGTTGTCCCTGCTGGAACGGCGCGTCCCCGTCACCCTAATTGACAAGGGCGCTCCGGGTCAGGAAACCTCGATGGGCAATGCAGGTGTCGTCTCCCCTTGGTCCTTTATCCCGCAGTCTTTACCGGGCCTTTGGAAGAACATTCCGCAGTTGATGTTTGGCACCGGACGTCCGCTGTCAATCCACCCGGCGGTGCTCCCGAAAATGATCCCCTGGGGTCTACGTTTCCTGAAGAATGGCACCCCACAGAAAGTGCGCGCATCCGCCGAAGCGATGTCGCATCTATGTGGCCCGTCAATCGAATTGTACGAGAAGCATCTTGCCGGGACGGGGCATGAAAACTTGATCACCGACAGTATGTATGTCCACGCGTTTCGCGACGGAAGTCGGGCCAGTTTAGAGGCGATTGACTATCGTACACGCGCAGACCTTGGCGCTGATTTGGAACTGATAGGGAAAACACGGCTCGCCGCAATCGAACCGGCGCTCAGCGCGGACTTTAATGCCGCTGTGCTGATCAAGGGACAGGCACGTATCCGATCCCCGGGAAAACTTGGTCAAGTTCTGGCTCAGAAACTTCAGGCCATGGGCGCGAAGATCAAACGCTCGGCCGTCAAACAGCTGAAGCGCGGCGCCGAAGGGCATTGGGAAGTACATTGCGAAGGTGAAACGCTCAGTGCGGAAAAGATCATCATCTGCATGGGGGCTTGGAGCCCACCCTTGCTGCAAGACCTGGGCCTTTCGGTCCCCTTAATGGCTGAAAGAGGCTATCATGTTGAGTTCAGCGATCCCGGAGTCGAAGTGAACAACTCTGTCATGGATGCTGATGCAAAAGTCGTCGCCAGCACTATGGAAAACGGCCTTCGGGTTGCTGGCCAAGCCGAGTTCGCCCCGCTCGACATGCCCCCGAACAAACGCCGAGAGAAAATACTGAGTGATGTCGCGACCGCGCTGTTCCCGAAGTTGAAGACCGATGAAAAGCGTTTCTGGATGGGCCGCCGCCCGTCTTTTCCCGACAGCCTGCCCGCGATTGGACCTGTAGACCGAATGCCGGGCCTTTTCACGAATTTTGGACATTCCCACTATGGGCTAATGATGGCCCCAAACTCAGGCGAGGTGATCGCTCGAACCGTGTGCAACGCGGCGCAGAACATAGACTTGGAGCCCTACTCGCTGCACCGTTTCTAACAACGGCCCTGCTTGGCGCGGGACTCACCCAATCAAGTTTGCAACATTTTGCGCCGTGCCGCCCGGGATTTCCGCGCATTTTTCGCCCATTTTTTCACCTTATCACCATTTTTCGCACAATTTTTAAACTCCCTCATCGGGAAACCGGCGCTTCGGCACGCGCGGAACCTCGCCATGCATCCCGCTTGCGCCATGCTCACACATGCAGGGCGTCTAGGGTTCCGCCTCCATCATCCGGAGGGGCATGGTCCGAGAGGCGCTACCCGCGCGGCAAATTCCGTGCGGCACACGGCGGGGCAAAATCCCGGGAGAACACTGCGCCGCATCTGGATGCCCGATCTCTCTTGTTCCGCCCGGGCATCTTCTATCCACACGTTTCGGCGGAACGCTGCAAGGGGATACCTTATGTTTGCACGTCGTCACGTCACCGCCGCCTTGGCCGCGCTGGCCTTGTCCACCGCCATCGCAGCGCCGGTTGCTGCGCAAGAGAAAACCGAATTCCGCGTCGCTTGGTCGATTTATGTCGGCTGGATGCCTTGGGGTTATCTCGAAGACAGCGGGATCATGGATAAATGGGCCGACAAATACGACATTGAGGTCGAGATCGTGCAGATCAATGACTATGTTGAATCGATCATTCAGTACTCGGCAGGCGAGTTTGACGGGGTGACGGCGACCAATATGGACACGCTGTCGATCTCCTCGGCAGGCGGAGTGGACACCACGGCTTTGATCGTAGGCGACTATTCCAACGGCAATGACGCGATCATCCTCAAGGGCGAAGGCGGGATGGAAGACTTGGCGGGCAAACCGGTCAATCTGGTTGAACTGTCGGTTTCCCACTACCTGCTGGCGCGCGGGCTAGACAGTGTTGGGCTGGCTGAAAAAGACCTCGCAGGGGTTATCAATACTTCTGACGCGGACATGATCGCGGCCTTTGCCACCGATGAGGTGCAGTCCGTCGTCACATGGAACCCGCTTGTGTCGACCATCCTCGAAGACCCCGGCGCGACAAAACTCTATGACAGCTCGGACATCCCCGGCGAGATCATCGACATCATGTGGGTGAACACCGAAACCCTCGACGCCAACCCGGCCTTCGGCAAGGCGCTGACGGGCGCGTGGTTTGAATTGATGGAGCTCATGAAAGCGGGCGATGAGGGCGCGCTGAGCGCGATGGCCGAAGCCTCGGGCACCGATCTTGAGGGCTACAAGGCGCAGCTTGCCTCGACCGAGATGTTCTGGGATCCGGCTGATGCGGTTGCGTTCACCTCGGATGAAGCGCTCAAGAGCACAATGGTGAATGTGGCCGAGTTCCTGTTCGACAAAGGTATCCTTGGCGAAGGTGCGCCAAGCCCGGATTTCGTTGGCGTGGCCTATCCCGATGGCAGCACCACGGGCGATCCGAACTTCGTCAAGATGCGCTATGACACGACGTATATGCAGATGGCTGCCGACGGTAAGCTGTAACGCAAGCGCGGCCCGCCCCTTGCGCGGGCCGCCTAGCCGGACATTTTCCTGATGCGCTGGATCAATCGTAAACCCGGACGGCCTTTGGCCTTTTTCCTGATGGCTCTGCCCTTCGTGCTGGTGTTGATCGCCTATTCCGTGGCGTCCGAGGCCCGGCGCGCGGTGAACCCGTCAGATCGGCTGCTGCCTGCCCCGTCGCAAATCCTCGAGACCGCGCAGCGCGTCGCCACGCAGCCCGACCGCCGCTCGGGCGAGATTGTGTTCTGGAAAGACACCGCTGCCAGCCTGCAACGCTTGGCCCTTGGCGTGGCCTTGGGTGCTGCGATTGGCCTGATCGCCGGGCTTGGGATTGGGCTATTCCCGCTGATACATGCCGGGCTGAACAGCTTCGTTGCGGTTCTGTCGATGATCCCGCCCCTCGCCATCCTACCGATCCTGTTCATCATTTTTGGCTTGGGCGAAGTGTCGAAAGTCGCTTTGATTGCCATCGGCATCACCCCCTTCCTGATCCGCGACTTGGCCGCCCGCACATCCGAACTGCCCTTTGAGCAGATCGTGAAGGCGCAGACGCTGGGGGCCTCTTCGTTCACCATCGCCCTGCGCGTCGCCCTGCCGCAAATCATGCCGCGCCTTATCCAAGCGGTACGCCTGGCGCTTGGCCCCGCTTGGCTGTTCCTGATCGCGGCCGAAGCCATCGCGAGCGAGAACGGCCTCGGCTACCGCATCTTCCTCGTGCGCCGTTACCTCGCGATGGACGTGATCCTGACTTACGTGATCTGGATCACCTTCCTGGCCTTCTTCTTCGACTGGGCCCTGCGCCACGCCTCGCGCCGCTTCTATCCTTGGGCGGAGGGCGGTTTATGAGCTTTGTCTCCGTTTCCGGCATTTTCCAAAGCTATGATGGCCGCCCCATCCTTGAACACGTCAATGTCGAGGTGGAGGAAGGCGAGTTTATCTCTATCGTCGGCGCGTCCGGCTGCGGAAAATCCACCTTCTTGCGCATTCTGCTGGGGCAAGAAACGCCAAACCGCGGCGCGCTGCGGATTTCGGGCGAGACGCCAGCGCCTGAGCCCGGTTTGGACCGCGGCGTCGTGTTCCAGAAGTACTCAGTCTTCCCGCACATGACCGTGCGCGAAAATGTTGTGGCCGGCGAAGGACTGCGCCGCCCTTGGGGCCGGTTCTTTGGGGCTGAGGCAAAAGCCGCGCGCGCACGGGCTGACGAAACGCTGGCGCGGATAGGGCTGGATCATGTGGCGGGCAACTACCCCGCGACGCTCTCAGGCGGGATGCAGCAGCGGCTGGCCATCGGCCAAGCCCTCGCCGCCAAACCGCGCGTGCTGCTGCTGGATGAGCCATTCGGTGCGCTTGATCCCGGCACGCGGCTTTCGATGCATGAATTCCTGCTGGATTTGCGCGCAGAGACGGGAATGACCGTCTTCATGGTTACCCATGACCTTGAAGAGGCATTCAAGCTTGGCGACCGGGTTCTGGTCTTCGACAAACCCCGCTGGGATCCGCATGATCCGTCCCGCTATGGGGCCACAATCACCTACGACTTCGATGCACGCGACGGCGGCATCCCATTCCAACGACTTGAGGAGGAAACGCATGTTCTTGTGGAACACTGACCGGTCGCGGTCTCACCATCCCCGCGACGCGATGCAGAGCGACAATCGACAACACCACCCCGACCTGACCAAGCTGCAAGGCTGGAAATCGATGAGGGCCGAAGCGGAGTTGCCCGAGGGCGGTTGGGACGAAGAACGCCGCTGGGCGCTGCGTATGGGCCTGACCGGTGCGGAGAGCATCGAAGACAAATCCATCCCCACATTCGCGCGCGGGGAACTGCCACATTACGCGGGCATCAACACATTCCTCAAAGCGCCCTATGCCGAAGATGTTACGGAGGTAAAAGACTATGACGCCACAGTTCTTGGGATCCCGTTTGACGGGGGGACAACCTATCGCGCTGGAACTCGGTTCGGCCCGCAAGGCGTGCGCAAGATCTCTGCGCTATATACACCTTACAATTACGAAATGGCGGTCGACCTTCGCGAACAGATGAGCCTGTGCGATGCGGGCGACGTGTTCACGATCCCGGCCAATATCGAAAAGACCTTCGATCAGATCAGCCGCGCGGTCAGCCATGTGGCCTCATCCGGCTCACTCCCCATCATGATCGGCGGCGATCACTCCATCGGCTTTCCTTGCGTGCGCGGCATTGCGCAATGCACGTCGAAGAAAATCGGCATTGTCCATTTCGACCGCCATGCGGATATTCAGGAGAAGGACCTGGATGAACGGATGCACACGACCCCTTGGTTCCACTCGACCAACTTGCCTAACGTGCCCGCCAAGAACCTTGTGCAGGTTGGCATTGGCGGCTGGCAGGTTCCGCGCGAGGCGGTGAAAGTCGCGCGCGAACGGGAAACCAACATCATCACAATGTCCGATATGGAGAAGATGGGCGTCGACAAGACCGCTGAAATGGCGCTGGAAATGGCGTGGGACGGGGTCGATATGGTCTATATGTCCTTCGATATCGACAGTATCGATTGCGGCTTCGTTCC
>CAZPXE010000069.1:10499-11840 GCA_964590545.1 uncultured Rhodobacterales bacterium
CGTCCAAAGTGGCTGCCGAAGGCATTTGCGGCATGGAATTGGTCGAGGTCGCCCCGCCCTATGATCAATCCGAGATCACGGCGCTGATGGGCACACGGGTGATCGTCGACGTGCTCGGCTCGCTCGTAGCGTCCGGCAATCTGGGCAAGCACAAGCGCCATATCGACAAGCCAGTGACCATCCCGCATGGCGAGTTCGAAGGCAAACGCTGGTCCAACGCCAAATGAGCACAACCGAAACAGGCCGCGCCCTCTCGGAAGCGCTAAACCCCGGCATGGAGGCCGCCCTTGAGGCGCGATATGGCCATCTCGTGCCGGGTTTGGCTGAGGGGGTCGTGGATTTTGCCTATGGCCGCCAATATGCCCGCCCCGGCCTGCCACTGCGCGAGCGCTATCTGGCGACCATCGCGGCGTTGACCGCGCTGGGTGGCCAGACCGCCCCGCAGTTGAAGGTCAACATTGCAGGCGGGCGCAAAGCGGGTCTGAGCGAGCAGGAGATCGGCGAGGTCATCTGGCAAATGGCCCTCTACGGTGGCTTTCCCGCCGCCATCAACGGACTAAACGCAGCCCTTGAGGTATTCGCGCAAGAAGAGGACACAAACGATGCCCCATGACATTGTAAACGGCCATATCGGCCACAATCACAGCCACGGCGACCACCTGCACAGCCATCTGCCAGACGCGGATAAGGCCGAGGAATTGCAGGTACTTACGGCGCAATTCATCGACGGGTTTACAGCGGCGAAGGACAAAATGTCTTACCTGCGCCTTGCGGGCGTGCCCCTGGAAATCGAAGCCCCCCTCGGCGGGCCCACAATGAAACTGGTGGACGTCCAGTTGAAGACCGAATGGCAGGTCGGCACAGCCTCCCCCTCTTTCGGCTCGCGCGAGTTGTCCTACCTGCCCTATCCCGGTGACCTGGTAACCGAGCGGACGAATATGAACTTCATCTATGTCTCGCTCGACGCCAAGGAGGTCACCGACCTGCGCGGCTTCTTGCAAAACCACCCCGCCGCGCAGGACGTGTCATGAGGACACTTCTTCCGTTTTTGCTGCTCGTTTCCAGCCCGGCGCTCGCCCATCATGAAGTCATTGTGGCAACCTCAATCATTCCGGCAATGACCGGTCTGGCGTTCGTGTTGGTGACAGGCGTTGTGGTTGCGCGTCGTAAATGGCGTGAGGTCACGGGCGGCAAACACGCAAATGATGCAACGGGTAGCAAACGCACCGTTGTGCAAGACTGATGTGCAACCGGAGCGCCTTGACCGAAAGCGTTATGCGAACAACTAAAGGCACCTAACGCGGCCTGAAGTCAAAGATTTCAACGCGTTATGCCTCAGTT
>CAZPXE010000070.1:0-11795 GCA_964590545.1 uncultured Rhodobacterales bacterium
ATGATACATCAAACAGACGCATTGAAATCAGTGCCTTTTTCAACGAAATCGGCTCTTTGCTGCCGTTCTCCGCAACGCGGCATCTGCCGTTTCCAGCCTCACTGGCGACGTCGCTCACGGCCCATTTCTGCCGTTGGCTGACGGGTCAAGATGCTGCGGTCGCAATCCGCATGCTTGCCATTCGCCGCAAGTGCAAAATCAGCAGGGTGCGGGCAACACCAAACCTGAATCTTGGTCTATGAAGCGCTGGCATGTTATTGCATCTGCGGCACAAAATTTGTTGCTTCGCACTCCAAGCAGACAATAACTTCATTTTGCTCTGCTCGGAAAGGGTGTCACACTTATACTTCGGTCGGTTTGGCCAGGGGGGACCAAAAGACCTCATTGCGTTCAGCGATCGTTTGGGGAGCTACGGACCTCAGCATTTTCCAATCCTTGAACTTGTGCAATCGTAGTGGTGGACAAACGCTCAATCAGGCTCTGTTCTATAGTTTCCATTATGTCGGCGACTCTTTTATGTAGCGCGGGTTCGATCGAGCAGGATGCAGTATCATCCTTTAGCTCAGGAGCGACGAGGCGCTCTCCAAGGGCAGTATAGACATCCGCGAGATGTGATTTCTTGTGGATCCCGTGCAAGGCACTAACCGCCGGAAGGGCCCTTTTCGGACGTCACGAGCTTTGCTCCCGAAGCTTACCCAAAACTCGACGCACAACGGCCGGATTGGTCCCTGCGTGTTCTGCAATTCTTGCCGATGTCCTGACGCGATCTTCGGTTGCCATATGCCCCAAGGTGTGAGGAGCAAGGGATAGGCGGCTGTTTGGTTTCAAGGAGTGTTCTCCTTATCTGCAACAATCGTAACACTTGCAGTTGCGAATTAAATGTAACTCGCTTAATTACGAATTCGCGAGCAGGACGGTCAAAGGCAGAAATCATGGAATTTTCTTTATGCGCAGGCAGGATTTTCCCAAGCCAGTTGGACCCCATTTGCGACCCCGGATCGCGCAGGTTCTTGCCCTTCTTGGTGCTGAGTTGACCAACGTACATGAACAAAGGCCCGCAAGTTTCAATAGGCAGAATCTTAGTGGCTATAAGTGAAAAAGCTGTACTCGATGCGCGCCTTGCGGCGAGCGAGGTTTTGGACAGCGCATATGGATTCGACTTAGGGCCTGTCTTGTTCAAGCCGACCTTAAGTGGCAGCGAGACGACGTTTCGGACACCGAAGCCCGGCGCATTGTCGTACTTTGTCGGCCACGACCCAAACTACCCGCTTGATAGCGGCTTTGGGATCATAGGATCGCGCGAAGTTACGTCGCAAACTGCTGCACACTTCATTCACGGCGACATTGCCATGTGGACCGGTTGGGCCACGATGACGGACAAAGATGGCAAGGTCATCAAGGTCGACAAGAGTTTGGGGGGCAAGCAGGGCGACAACGGCAACCTTAAGATTGCCCTGCACCACTCCTCACTGCCCTACTCCCCTGAACAAGTTTCGAGGGTTTAGCATGACCTATCTTCGAGACGTTACACGGACCATCAATGACGGTGTCGCAATGGTCGATTCACCGGACGGTTTGCGCGTCATCAAGGAGGCGAATTGCGCAGCAGTCCTGTGGCGACGCGCACCGATGGAACAGTTTCAGCACTGGATCGATTCACTGGAAGAAGGCCGACTGCCTCAGACACGCATGGTTTTACCGGCGGGCATGGTGTGCGAGGCGCTCGTAAATGTTACCCGCAACTTTGGGCTTCCTGACCGGCCAGAGCGGGACATGCTTGTCCAAGACGCTTCAGCTTTGGCGGCAATCTTTGCTGATGTGATGAACGTCCCATACCTGCGGGTGCGTCTGGATGTCATCAAAACCAATGCCTGTCGAAAGTTCCATGTTGATGCTGTCAAGGCACGCTTGATCTGCACGTATCGCGGGACTGGCACTCAGCTCGGTGTCTCGCGCAATGGTAATAACCCGGATGAAGTCTCTACCGTGCCGACTGGATCGCCCGTGATCTTACGAGGGACGGCTTGGCCGGAGACCCCAATGACAGGCCTTGTGCACCGATCGCCCCCCATCGAGGGAACGGATGAAACGCGCCTCGTCTTGGTCATTGACCCGATCGCCGACATCGAGGGCGTTGATGTGCCCCCTCGCCACTCAGTTCACTAATCCAAAGGAGACTTAACATGAAAACACGCGCAGCCATTGCATGGGAGCCAAACCGGCCTCTCGAAATCGAAGAGATTGATCTGGAGGGCCCGAAGGATGGCGAAGTTCTTGTTCGGATCGTCACGACGAGCCTTTGCCACACCGATGTATTTACGTTGTCAGGTGACGACCCTGAGGGATTGTTCCCTTGTGTTCTGGGCCATGAAGGCTGCGGTGTCGTCGAAGAGGTTGGCAAAGGCGTAACTTCTGTCAAACCCGGCGACCACGTGATCCCTCTTTATGTGCCCGAAGATCCCAATTGCCCTTACATCAAGTCGGGCAAGACCAATCTGTGCCAAACCATTCGCCAGACCCAAGGCGCAGGCCTGATGCCAGATGGCACGTCGCGCTTTTCGTATAAAGGCAAGGAAATCTTGCACTACATGGGCACCAGCACCTTCAGCGAATATACCGTGCTGCCCGAAATCTCGGTCGCCAAGATCTCAAAAGAGGCTCCTTTGTCCAAGGCCTCGGTCATGGGCTGTGCGGTACCCACAGGCATGGGCGCGGTGCGCAATACGGCCAAGGTTGAAGCCGGTGCAACGGTCGCAGTCTTCGGCCTAGGAGCTGTAGGCATGGCGGTGATCCAAGGGGCTGTCATGAGCGGCGCGTCAAGGATCATTGGCATCGACATCAATCCGTCGAAGTTCCTTTTGGCAAAGGCGCTGGGTGCCACGGAATGCCTGAACCCGAAAGACTATGATGCGCCCATTCAGGAGGTGCTTGTCGAGATGACGGGCGGTGGTTTGGATTATACCTTTGAAGCCGTAGGCAGTGTCGACCTTATGCGTGCAGCCCTTGAGGCTTGCCACAAAGGCTGGGGCGAAAGCACCGTAATCGGCGTCGCGGGTGCGGGCCAAGAAATCTCGACCCGTCCGTTCCAGTTGGTCACGGGCCGCGTATGGCGTGGGACAGCCTTTGGCGGGGTCAAAGGTCGGAGCGAGCTGCCGGGAATGGTAGATGAATGGATGAACGGCGATTTCAGCGTCGATCCCTACATCACGCATCACATGCACCATAGCCAGATCAACACAGCCTTTGATCTGCTCAAGGCAGGCGAGTCTATCCGCTCGGTCATCCACTTCCAGCCGGAAGAGACCATGACGGTCAATTCCCTACCCGGAATGATCGTCCCAGAGTGATGTGACTGTCAGCGCATTCGGGCCCACAGAGTTGGGCCCGAGGCCTGTTAACGCCTTTAGTTAGAAGGCATCAGACTTGTTTAGAAAGACGCCTTGATGATCCATGTCAGTTTGCCGGACGGTGCGCAGCGCCCGCTCGCACCGGGTACAACAGCGGCGGAGCTGGCGTTGGAGATTAGCAAAAGCCTTGCGAAACGGACCGTTGCGGCGGCTGTAGACGGCGCGATGACCGACCTGTCGACGCCGCTGCAAGATGGCGCGCAAATAGATCTAATCGGTCGTGATGATCCGCGTGCGCTGGAAATGATCCGTCATGATCTGGCCCATATCATGGCTGAGGCCGTGCAAATCCTTTGGCCAGACACAAAGACGGCTATCGGCCCTGCCATTGAAAATGGCTTCTACTACGACTTTGATCGCGAAACTCCGTTCACGCCTGAGGACCTTCCGATCATCGAGAAAAAGATGCGCGGGCTTTTGCTGCGGGGCCAAATCTTTTGCTGCTCGATGAACCGTTTAAAGGCGTCGCTCCGGCCCTTGCGCAGCGTCTTATGGAAGTGATCGGCAACTTACGCGAAGAGCATCTTACTGTCTCGATCTCAGAGTCCGACTGCTTGCATTCCGAAAGAGTTTTCGACAAGGTTTATTCAATCGAGCGTGGGCAAATCAGTCTGATGTCACGGTCTAAGGCGTCAAGAACATGAGCAATTTTACTTTTAATACCACCGACTCCATCCGCCAAGGTTGGGGATCAGCTGCCCGACTGGGTGAAATTGTCGACAGCCTTCCTTTTGCAGAAGATCGCTCGGAAGTCCTGTTTGTCACAGATCCGGGGATCATGAAACTTGGCCTCGCGGCAAGTGCGATAAGCAACCTGAAAGCATGCGGCTTTGACGTGGTTGTGTATGATCAAGTAGAAGCAGATCCAAAGGCCGCTACCGTTCTTGAAGCTGCCGAGACCGCGAAATTGCATAATGCGGCCTGCGTCATTGGTTTTGGTGGCGGTAGCTCGATGGACGTGGCGAAGATGATTGCGCTTCTGGCCAATTCAGACCAGCCACTCGAAGACATGTATGGCGTTAATCAGGCCAAGGGAAAGCGCTTGCCGCTGGTGCTTGTCCCCACGACAGCCGGGACCGGATCAGAAGTGACAGCCGTGTCGATCCTGACAACTGGCACAGAAGAGAAAAAGGGCGTTGTCTCGCCAATTATTTTACCGGACATCGCGGTGCTTGACGCGGAACTGACAATCGGGCTGCCGCCACATATTTCGGCAGCAACCGGTGTGGACGCGATGGTTCACGCGATCGAAGCCTTCACCTCAAGAAGCCCGAACAACAACCCGATTTCCAAAACACTCGCCAAAGAGGCCTTGCGACTTCTTGGGGCCAGCATTCGCGAAGCGGTGTCGAATGGTGGAAACCGGGACGCCCGAGAAAACATGCTCTTGGGGTCAATGATGGCTGGGCAGGCTTTTGCAAATTCCCCAGTAGCCGCAGTGCATGCACTTGCATACCCGGTCGGGAGCCTGTTTCACGTCCCGCACGGTCTTTCAAATGCATTGGTCCTTGAAGCGGTCATGCGCTTCAACGCTCCAAATTGCGCAGCAGAATACGCTGAACTCGCCCCGCTTGTGTTTCCGGACATTGATACGGGGCGAGACAGTCAAGCTGTGGCGTCTGAATTTATTGAACGCCTGGGTAAACTCAATTCTGAACTGGGTTTGGAAAGCGGCTTGCGACAGGTCGGCATTTCCCAGCCCGACATCCCCAAACTGGCATCTGACGCCATGAACCAAACCAGATTGCTCGTGAACAATCCACGTAGTGTTCAAGAAGAGGACGCCGCGCGGATTTATCAAGAGTCGCTTTAGCGCGGTCCGGCGTTGGCTGTGCTCGACCGCCGACAGCGCAATACCAAAAAGGCCGTGAAACCGATGAGAAGAAGGCCAGTTGAAAGAACTCGTCGCGGCGGCAGCTTTGATGTGTGGCCTAGCAAGTGCGGGAATTGCTCACGATTGGCTTGAAACGCAATGGGGCCCCGGTAATGAAGGCTATGCCGTTCAGGTCAACTTAGCTCATGATCAGCTGTATGAGCTGGTCACATGTATCACAATGAATCCGGAGCTGATGAAAGTGGCGCGAGAGTCAGAGCAGTGGTCAAGCCGATGGGTTTTCGTCACCATACTCAAACTTGGTTGTTACAGTACCGTCGTCATCGATGAAAATAGTAAACGCATCCCAGTCACCACCAGTATGTGAAAGCATCTTCGAATGTAAATCTGGTACTAAGTTCTTTACGGTTTTTCTTAAATTTCGATCAAGAGCTGGGAAGTTTTCTTGACCATCCTTTATGAAACTGAAGGCCGAACCAACACTGATACTGCCATCGTCATGGCCGTGTCCGTATTCGAAACGGCATTGAGCTGAGATAAAGCCAGCGGGACAACTACCAACTACAATTTGATACAGCTGGTCGATAATCTTTCGATGCTCTTCAATAGGGTTTGCCAAGTCAGCCACCGGATGGATTTGCAAATTCTTCTGTCAGTGTTCTACTACCAATTTGGCACTCAATCTCAAATCTATCGGGCCGAACATTGTTCGGATTGCTACTGTCAAAACGCACTGTCCCCGCACCAACATCATCGCCATTTTGAAATGCCCTTATAATTTTATTTTCCCACACGCGATAGGCACCATTGTTCAAACTACCATTTTGGGGAAAAAAATTATAGCGGTGACATGTGCCACCATATCGACAAGCTTGGATGTGAGAGGCATTGCGCATTTTGTCCGACGCCTTGCCGCGTGCAGTAGCGGATGGTTCGGACCTTGAGGCACGCGGTCGGGTCCTTTGGGCCAGCACGGTTGCCGGGCTCGCACTGCACAATTGCAATACGCATATGGGCCACAATATCAGCCACGCGCTTGGTTCTTTGGTGCGCATTCATCATGGGCTTGCGACCGGGCTCGGTTTGGAAGTCAGCTTGCCGTGGCTGGTTGCGCGGTCTGAAGGTGCAAAGAACTACAGCCTTGCAGCGCAAGCCATGGGCGGGCTGGCAGAACCCGGCGCGCTGCCGGGCGCTTTGTCCAAGTTGATGCGCGCCTGTCAAATCTCAGCGGAATTGCCTACTGATTGTGCTGAGATAACGCCCGAGGGGCTTGCACGTGAGATGAAGAATGAGGCTAATATCGGCATGGCAAAGAATGCTGCCTGTGAGATATCAAATTCCGATCTGGACGAGGTGGCATCCCTAATGATGCGCTTGCCACCAACACTGTCTGCCTGAGTGGAAAGGAACCTCTAGGATGAGCAAAGCACCGCTTTGGCAATGGAGTGCGACTGAGATCGCAACGGCCACGCGAGGTGGCGATTTGGCAGCGATCGACGTTACCGAAGCCGCGATTGCGCGCATGAACGAGGTCAATCCAGACCTGAACGCCGTTGTTGAAAGTCTTGCTGACGCTGCACGGGTTGAAGCCAACGCGCTTGACTCGATGGATGGTCCGAAAGGGCCGCTGCACGGCGTGCCCGTGACAATCAAGATCAACGTCGATCAGAAAGGCCATGCCACATCCAACGGTGTGCCTGCATTCAAAGACATGATTGCTCCGGATGACGCGCCACTTGTGCGCAACCTCAAAGCGGCGGGGGCAGTCGTGATCGGGCGCACCAACACGCCTGAGTTTTCCTTTCGCGCGGACACGGACAATCCGCTCTACGGGCGGACCCATAATCCTTGGGGACGTCATGTCTCTGCCGGAGGGTCCTCTGGCGGTGCCGGATCGGCGGTGATGGCGGGGATCGGTGCGCTGGCCCATGGCAATGACATTGGCGGATCGCTGCGGTTTCCCGCCTCTGCCAATGGGGCCGTCACAGTCAAACCCGGCTTGGGCCGTGTGCCTGCTTTCAACCCAAGCCAGAAGGCAGAGCGCGGTTTGCTTGCGCAATCCATGTCAGTTCAAGGCTTGATCACGCGAACGGCCACCGATCTTCACCTTTCCATGCCTGCTTTGATCGCCGCTGATGCACGTGATCCATTTCACGTGCCGATGCCATGGCGGGGCGAGCCATTAGACGGGCCCATTCGCGTCGCTGTTGCGCGCAATGACTTCGGCTTTGGATTGCATCCTGAGGTCGGCACTGCCCTCGACAAGGCGGCATCGGCTCTGTCGGATGCGGGGTATGCCGTTGAAGACGTTGAGCCTCCGCTCGCGCAGGAAACTGGAGAGGTCGGATACCGGGCGCTGATGGGAGAGGTAAAAGCGCTGATTGACGCTGACATCCAAACTTATGGATCGGCCGAACTTAACACGATCTTTGAAGAGTATTACCGGCAGTTTCCGCCCTACGAAGGGGCCGAGCTGCTGCGCATGTTGGCAAAACGCACCCATTATGCGCGCGCGTGGTCGCTGTTTTTGGAAGACTACCCGCTGGTGCTGACGCCTTTCCTGCTCAAGCCGTTCTTTGCACCCGGACGTGATGCAGACGGACCAGCAGGTGTTCGCGATGCTTTGGGGGGCGCGCATTGGTCGTTCATCATGAACTTCCTTGGGTTGCCCGCTGGTAATCTGCCGACACACATTGCTGATGTGTCAAACGGTGCCCAGCCCATCGGCGTGCAGATTGCCGGACGCAGGTGGCGCGAAGACCTGATCGTCGACGCGATGCAGGCCATTGAGACGGTCATCTCACCAGCATGCGAGACACTTTGGAAGCGCCTTGCCTAACGGCGCAACCGCACCCAAGGTCACCGCCTGCTCGAAAAAGTCGGATTGAATGCTGAGATGGCGCATCACTATTGGCCGCGATAAAACAGGGGTAACGCTGCGCAGCGTTCGATTGACGACGTGATCACTACGCAGCTGTCGAGGTCAGGGGTCTTTTCGAATATCAATCGGCGATCTTCGGTTGGTAGGGCAGCGAGGAATGGTGCAGAACGATGCGCAGTTCGCCTGACGTGTCCTTCTTGTAGCCGAAGCTCTTGTCGACTGTGGTGATTGCACCGGTTTTGTCTGTCAGTTTGACCCAGCCCATCCACATTGCGACATCGCCCTGAATAAAGCTGGCCGAGGTCACGCTTTCCATCGCACGCCAGCCCATGATCGCAAACCCATTGTCGAGCGGGAATTCGTCAGAATGACCACAGAAATATGCCAGTGCGCCCGCTTTGGTCGGGCGGAACGTTTGCGCGCCGCTCGCCATGGTTGGCTTGAACAAAACCGGCCCAAGGTCGAAGCCGTAATACCGGTCGATATTGGCAGAAGCGACCTTGCGGGCGGCTTCGATACCCCCGTCTTCAAACGCCATCGAGATTGCGATTTTACCATTCCCCCACGTCGTGAGGGCGTTTTGGATGTCATCTTGAGTTATCTGCAAGGGAGGCTCCGTCTTTGTCTATTATTTCAACCGGTTGAAGCGCAGGTGAACATCGGGACCATCTGCCCGTTTTCGCTCGCGACGAACACGACATGCACAGGCTGCCCGATCTCAAGGCTGTCGAAATCGCATTGCGTGAGCGCGCTCAGGATGATTGGTCCTTCGGTCAATTCGACATAGGCAATGCAATGATCGAGGCCCTGACGTTTTGAGACGCTAAAGGAGTAGAGTGTTCCGGTGCCGCTCGCCTCGAGCCAGTCTGTTTCCGCCAGTCCGGTGAAAGGGCTGTGATCGCGTGGTGGATGAAATGTTTTCTCAGTTCCAAGGCAGCGCTTCAGTATGAACCTGCTTTCGTTGGCGGCTTCCCAATAAGGTGCCGTATCGGCGTTGGGTTCTGGTGCGGTGATGTGATTTTGTTCGGACATCTTAGACCCTTTCCATGATTAGCGTGGCGCTGCCATGACGCGATCCGAGCTGCCCGCCGGTGCCATGAGCCAAAGCCAGATGACAATCGGGCACCTGTACCGCCGGATGCGCTTCACCGCGCAACTGACGAACAGCTTCGATCATCTTTGTCATTCCACCACGATTGCCCGGATGGTTGTTGCACAGCCCGCCGCCATCGGTGTTGATTGGCATGCGACCTACGCCCGAAATCAAGTTCCCATCTTCAACGAAACGCCCCCCTTGCCCCGGCGCACAGAAGCCGAGGTTCTCAAGCTGAACCAGAACGGTGATCGTGAAACTGTCGTAGACCGAAGCATATTGCATATCCTGCGGGGTCACACCCGCTTCGGCAAAGGCGGCCGCCCCGGATTTGGCTGCCCCAGACGCGAGGATATCGAAATAACCGCCATTCATATGTTTGACGCTAAACCCTGCACCGACGGGCGTGATCTTGGGCCTGTCGAGCTCTCGCGCCACATCCGGGTGCACGACGACCAGTGCACCGCCGCCATCGCTGATGACGCAGCAGTCAAGGCGGTGTAGCGGCGTCGAAACCATCGGCGAGTTCACCACGTCTTCGACTGTTACGACCTTGGGAAGGACCGCGTTTGGATTGTGCTGCGCATGATGCGACGCGGCGACCTTGATCCAGGCCAGCTGTTCGGACGTCGTGCCGTGCTCATACATGTGGCGTGCAGCCACCATGCCATACATATTCGTCACAACCGAGCCATAGGGCATTTCAAACTGCGCTTCAGGCGCGTTTTGCGTTTGCTCACTGTGCATTTGCGCCGGGGATTTGCGATCTGCGCGGGGACGGCCCGCCTGTGTGATCAGGGCGACCCGACATTTCCCAGCTTCGATCGCCTGCACCGCATGGGCCACATGGTTGATATAGGCTGAGCCCCAGCTTTCAGTGGTATCAAGGTGGCGCAGATTGAGCCCAAGATATTCGACCATCGAAAACGGTCCACTGCCCGGAGCATCCCATCCTGCGACGTCACCGGCACAAAAATAGCCATCAACATCCGCGAGCGAGAGCCCGGCATCAGCCAGCGCACCTGCGGCTACTTGAGCATGAAGTTGCGCCAGAGAAATATCTGTCGCGTTACGCGTCGGGTGCTCATAGGCCCCGACGATAAATGCCTTGTTCTTCATCGTTCATTCCGTCTTGAGAAATTCATGGTAGTGCTTTTGAGGATGTATCTGCGGATCTGCCTCCGCGACAAGCGCTTGTACAGCCTCTTCTAGCGATAAAGTCGGGTCTGTCACCCGTTACGGCGGATAGACTTGAGTTAGCGGAGCTGCTTCGGTCAAAACGGCATCTCAATGGTTTCAACCCTCATTCCATCTCGAGTTTCTTCGGACGCACTCCCGACTTTCGGGCGCATCAGGAGCATGTTGAGGCTGGCTTTGAGGTCAGCTTCTTCCATGTCCCGTGCGATAACAACGATCCGGCTTGTTGTATCCTGACCCGACCAGCTTTTAAATGGCACAGGCGCTTCGAAAATATGCTGCACCCCATGCAAGACAAAAGGGTATGGCAAGTCTTCGACATGCAAAATGCCCTTCATTCGCAAGATATTCGCACCTTTCAAGGCGATCAAAGTATCCAGCCAAAAATCAAAAACATTGGCGGGGATTGGTTCGGATACTTCTATTGAGGCAGAGCTGATCCTGTGGTCATGCTGAGCTTCTGCCTTTGATTTGGATGGGCTGAAAACTGTGGGTGCAGCGGGCTTGTCTGCCAATCCCGAAAGGCTAGCCAGCTGATCGCGCTTCGCCAATTCGGTGGGCATGTCCAGCCAGTTGTCGACCCGAGATGATGTCACGCCCTCATGCATCGCAGATAGGCCAAACAGAACGCCCACCGGCACACGCCCGTGCTGCGCTTTGATACGCTTGGCCGAGGCGTTGAGCCCGCTAAGCCGTTTTTCGAACCGGGACAAATCGATTGGCTCTACCAGATCGGTTTTCGACAGGATCAACACATCGGCCATTGCGACCTGATGAACCGCCTCAAATTGGAGATCGAGGGTTTTCATACCCGTCGCGGCATCCGCCAGCGTCACGACACCGTCCAGTCGGTAATCCTGCGCAATCTGATGGTTCGAGGCTAATGTATGAATGATCGGGCCTGGAACCGCGATGCCGCTGGTCTCGATGACAACCCTGTCAAAATTTATCTTTCCGCTGGCACGTTTTGCGCTCAGCGCCATAAGCGTCTTGGCCAGATCACCAAGGACCGCACAGCACAGGCACCCCGATTGCAGCAAAACGGTTTCTTCGCTCGCTTCTTCGATCAGGTCGTGATCGAGGCCGACGTCGCCAAATTCGTTGATGATAACCGCTATCCGCCCGGCCTCTGGGTCGCGGATCAGATGGTTGAGCAGCGTTGTTTTTCCCGCTCCCAAAAATCCGGTCAACAAAGTGACTGGAACACGGTTGTCCTCGAATACCATCCCTGCACATTCCTCACCAACAAGTGTTTGCGCTCAATCATAGGTGTTATGTTATAACGGCAAATTTTGCAAGGAACCCGAGGTGAAGGCACTACGTGACCTGCACCACGTCGCGCGTCGTTCAATCACCCTGGACCGCGGCCCCGAGTTCGTCAGC
>CAZPXE010000071.1:0-11767 GCA_964590545.1 uncultured Rhodobacterales bacterium
AGATCATTGCGGTTGTTCTTGTCCAAAAGCAGCGTCAATTCCAAAGCCACGCCATCTGGCCCGGTCATGATGCCGTCCTTTGGCGTAAAGCCCGCCGCGTCCAGTTGGTTCATCGCCGCTCGGATACCGCGCCGATTACGTATGGACCCGTCAGTGACGGGAAGCGCGTAGCCGTCCAAAGCGCCTTCCGGCAGATCGCTGGCAAAGGGGGCAAGCAGGGCAGACACGGCATCCGGCGCCGCGCCAGCCTGATAAGCAAGCTCCGAGCCTGAAAAGTAAGATGTGATGCGCGGCTGGGCACCGCCGGTGAGCGTGTCGTTAACATACTCGAAATTGAACGCCTGCAGCAGGGCTTCGCGCACGCGCAGATCATTCAGCGGTGGGCGACGTGTGTTTATGGCAAAGCCGGTCATACCCGACGGTTTGGCATGGGACATTTCGGTTTTGACCACCGCGCCGCTTTGCACTGCCGGAAAATTGTATTGCGTGGCCCAGCGTTCGGCGTTGAACTCGCGCGTTGCGGAAATTTCCCCGGCTTTGAAGGCTTCCAGCAGCACTGTACCGTCCGCATAGAAATCCAGAACGATCTCGTCGAAATTATGCGTGCCGCGACGCACCGGCACATCTGCGCCCCAGTAATCCGGGTTGCGGTTCAGGGTGACGCGGCGACCGGCCTCATAACTGCTGACGACATAAGGGCCCGCGCCGATGGGGATGTCTTCCAGCCCGGCTTCGGTGAGGTCTTTGCCCTCCCCTTGCGCTTTTTTCAGAATAGGGCGCATCCCGGCGATCAGAGCAAGTTCCCGATTGTCTGTGTTGAAGGTGATGCGCAGCCCACGGGGGCCCGTTTGCTCGATCGTTTCGATTTGCCGCCAAAGGCCGTGGTAGCGGGGATGGCCCGCCGTGCCGAGGGTTTCATAGGACCATATCACATCGTCCACGGTAACGGGCGAGCCGTCAGAAAAGGCTGCTTCTTCGCGCAGTGTAAATTCAACCCATGACCGGTCCGCTGGCGTGGTGATCGATTCTGCCAGCAAACCATAGAGCGAAAACGGTTCATCCCAGTTCCGTGCCATCAGCGCGTCATGTGTCAGAAAGCGCAACTGCCAAGGCTTGCTGCCTTTTCGGATATACGGGTTCAGGCTGTCAAAGCCTCCGGTGTTGCCAAGTACGATCCGCCCGCCTTTGGGCGCATCCGGGTTTGCATAGGACAAAGACGTGAAATTCTGGGGCAGGTCTGGTGCGCCATACATCGCAATGCCGTGCGCGCTGACCGATTCTGCATCAGCCGCTGAACATGAAAGAATCAGCGCAAGTCCCGCTGTCCATGCAAGAAAACCGCCCCTGATGTATTGGAAAAAATAGACGTCCATTTTGGCAACAATCCCACTCTGCCCTTGTTTTATTGACTTCAAGGCTATCCCGGCTTCCATTGTATTTCAAACTTTTACCTTGGACAGAAGCGCGAAATTGCTTATAAAGAGGGCACTGCTCGATAGGTTTCTTGCCTGTATGAAACCTGCCTCAATAACTTAACGCCAGCTTCGTGCTGGCGTTTTTTTTTGGTGTTGAATGAGCAAAGCAGAAACAGATTCCGAGCGCCAAACTGGCTCACACCGCAAGCAGGTTAGTGACCCTATCAACGCGCGATATGGGCGTGGAAAAGGCCGAGAGCTTTCGCAATTAATCTAAAGTCACGATCCGCGATGTCCGGGGCTGATCGGCCTTTTTGCCGAATTGATCGGCCTGACCGGGCAAGTCGGGGCACGCTAAGTTGCGCGCCCCTGACATGTCATATCATCAAAGGACCGCGTCGAGACGGTCGAACAGATCAAACTCGGAATCGATTTGCCATGGCTTGTCAAAGAAGCTGTTGAACGAAAAATCAGCTTTGTTTGTGTTACGAAGCGTGATCGTTCCATCCAGATAGCTGAACACCGTATCATCACCAACTTGCACGGAATTGGCATCGAATATCTGGAACGCCGCGGCGCGGTCGAGATCCGTTGTCCCGTTGCGGAAGTGAAGGGTGTCGAGCCCAACGGCGAAGTCCTGAACGATGTCATGTTCGGTTGTGACGCCACCAAAGAAGTCTTGGTTCAGGAAAATGTCAAAGACAAACACGTCTTTGCCAAGCCCGCCTGTGGCCACGTCATCTCCCAGTCCGCCGTCAACGATATCGCGGCCCGAGCCAGCGAAGATCACGTCATCGTGGCGCCCGCCATAGATTTCATCGTTGCCGCCGCCGCCCGTCAGACGATCTTCGCCTTCAAGTCCGACAAGAAGGTCGTTGTCGTTAAAGCCGCGCAGTTGGTCTGCACCGCGCCCCCCGAACAGAATGTCATTGCCCGCACCGCCATTGACCCAAGTGGTCGGCGCGCTGGGGTCAAGCGGACCAAAACCGCCGAAGGTTGCGCCTACGAATACATCGTCACCCGAACGCAAGGTGGCGCGCACATGCCCGCTGTCTGCCTCCATGAAAACAATGTCGTCACCTGCCAGTGTATCAATGCGACCGTCTGTGTCGTTGAACATGATTTCATCGCGGATTGACGTGCCGAGTTTTGGACCAGTGTCATTGAAATAGGTGATGACCGGGTTGGGAGCTGTTAGGATTTGGCCGCTTGCGTCGAATGTAAAGAGCTGAAGAAGCTCAGAGACATCGACCTCTTCAAAGTCAGCGGCTTCAAGTTCCAACTGTTCGCGCAGTTGCCCGTCAAAATCGGGATCCGCCAACATAGTTGAAACGTCTTCGTCTAATTCGAGGAACAGGTGGTAGGTAAATGTATCTGACACAAGGCCGACATCAGGAACCAGGAAAGAAAAGGTCACCGACGCTTCGGCATCTTGAAGGAACCCGCCATTCACATCCTGGTTGGCATCATAGGTGAAGCCCGTACCAAATCCGGTGAGGGTCAGCGCGGTTATCTGCGCGGTGAGATTGCTGAGAGTATAGCTGAACTCTGTCGCTGTGGTCGTGTTGACTGTGTAGGTGGGTGTGCTCATCTTCCGTGCCCCATAAATTTAGTACAAAACTGATTTTCTTGCACTCTCGCACGTCTCGCAGCCCTCGAAAAGCCGTTTGCGCTGCATGGGCGAAACTTCGTTAATGCCGCTGTGCCAAGGTCTTGGCCTTACACACTGCACCGAGTATGCTGCACCTGCAAAATCAATCAGAGCGGGTGTGTGTCCATGGCTTTCGAAATCAATCTGGCGGGCAAAACCGCTGTCATAACGGGTTCCAATTCCGGGATCGGTCTGGGTGTTGCATGGGAATTGGCGCGGGCCGGGGCGGACGTTGTTCTGAACTCATTTACCGACCGTGAGGAAGATCATGCGATTGCAGCTGAGATCGCTGCGCAGACCGGTGTGACAGCGCGATATATCAAGGCCGATATGTCCAAAGGGGATGAGTGTCGGGCCTTGGTCGAACAGGCCGGCGCATGCGATATTCTTGTGAACAACGCCGGCATCCAGCATGTGAGCGGGATTGACGAATTTCCCATGGAAAAGTGGGACGCGATCATCGCGATCAACTTGTCCTCCTCGTTCCACACCACCGCCGCCGCGTTGCCGATGATGCGTGCAGCGGGATGGGGCAGGGTGGTAAATATCGCCTCGGCGCATGGACTGACCGCCTCGCCGTTTAAAAGCGCCTATGTCGCGGCCAAACACGGGGTTGTGGGGCTCACCAAGGTGACGGCGCTGGAAACGGCGGAGGAGCCGATCACCTGTAACGCGGTTTGCCCGGGCTATGTGTTGACCCCGCTGGTCGAGGCGCAAATCCCCGATACGATGAAGAAATACGGAATGGACCGGGAAACCGCGATCCGCGAGGTAATGCTGACGCGCCAGCCCTCGAAAGAATTTGCCACGACAGAGCAGTTAGGCGGCACGGTGACGTTCCTGTGCTCTGATGCGGCGGCGCAGATCACCGGAACGACGCTCAGCGTTGATGGTGGTTGGACGGCGCTCTAACCATCTGCGTTTCTTGCAAAAAATGCGACGGGACCTTTCTTGCAAGACAGGTCCCGTCAATTTGCCGACGTCAAAGGCGCTTCTTCAAGACGCGCCCCACTGCGTTTTCTTGCAAGTAAGGCTACTCCGCCGCTGTTGCGGTTTGTGAGTTTCGCAGGCCAATTTCCGTCAGGAACTGCAATAGCTGAGCCTGCACCGCCTTGCCCGGCGCCATCACTTGCCCTTGATCAGCATAGGTCATCGCCTGCACCGTCCCCGGATCGCGCCGCTCCAGATCGCGCCAATCGGCGTCAAGATGGTCTGAGAAGTGGCGCGTCTCCACCGCCACTCCGTCTTCCCAAAGCCGCAGCACCGGGTGAATGAACGGGTCCGGCTCGCCGTCGAAATTGTGCTGGCGTTTCACATGCAGCGGGTTGGCTCCGAAATTGCCGAATTCCAGCGTGATCGTCAGATGACGCCCTTCAGTCAGCACAGCTTCCTTTGCCCAGCCAATCGGCACATCGCGCAGACGCTCGCCCGCCTCGGCCCCATCGAGCCGGATCACATCGCACAGAAAGCCCGGTTGCAGGAACATCGCAGCCGACAGGCTAATGCGCTCGCGGATCTCGAATTCCAGTGCTCGCGGCTCCAGATCTACCCGGTCTGTGGGCAGCTCGCCGCCCCGCGCACGGACCGCCATAAACTCGGTGAGCGCCGCGATGTTGTGCCGGAACCCATGCACAAACCCGGACATTGTCTTCTTGAAATCAAGGCTTTGCATGATCGTGCCGGCAAACCACAAACCCGGCACATCGGGGCTTTCCCAATTCTGCGTCATCACCGGGAATTTGCCGAAATGCTGAAGGTCAGGGCGGATGTCTTCGTCCAAAATCTCCGCATCCCAGCGGAAGCCGGTACAGGCGATCACATGATCATAGGCGAGCACAATCTCATGTCCCTCAGCCGCGGTCATCTGCGCGGTGCAGATGATCTGGCCGTCCTTGCGCTCAAACTTCATGGGCGAGGCGTCGAGCATCGCGTTCTGAGACTTGAGTTGGTACGTATCGAGGAAATTCGAGTTCACGGCCCGCAAATGCCCAACGAAATGGCTGTTCCATGCCAGTTTCACCGGGTTCGGGCTCATCACATGAATGGCTTGCGTCGTTTCAATCAGGCTTTCCGCGGTTTCAAGCGCTGCATTGCCTTTGCCAAGGATCAGAACGCGTTTGTTGGTGAAGCGCTCCGGGTCGGCATTGTAGTCGTGATAAAGTTCGACATGCTCCAACCCGTCGATCGTTTCCGGCAGCCACGGCTTCGACACTCCGGTCGCGACCAGCACTTGGGACGCCGTGATGCGCGCACCATCTGCGAGGCTGACAGCGAAGCCTGACCCATCGCGGGCAATATTGGTCACATCCGCGTTCAGACGAATGTCATCCTTCAGAGCAATCGCAAATTCTTCCAGATAGCGAACATATTCATCTGCTTTCGGGAAGTATTTCCTACTCCAATCCGTACACAGGGGCCCGCCGTCTTTCATCAAGCTGTTCCAGTCGAAACGCAGCCGCTGTTCGGCATCGCTCAGCCCGGTATGAACCTTGTTGATTGAGATCAGATTGCGTTGCCTTGGGAAGAACCTGAAGAAGGCTGCGACCCCCTCACCGCGCTCCAAGATTTTTACTTTGAGACCTTTTTCCTTAAGCAAACTGCCCGCCTGCAACCCGGCTGGCCCTGCACCCACGATACATACATCTACATCATACCCCACGGCGATCTTAACTCCCCATTATGCAACCAAAGGTAAACCTACTTGAGATAGAAAAGGCCGTTTTAACGATTTGTCAACAGTCGCTGGATTTCTGCATCGCAGCATACTATCATCTGACTGATTTTACCGCCTTTTTCCCAAAGGATACGCTTGATGGCCGCGAAGTCTGCGAAAAAACAAATCAACCTTGCCTTGCAAGGCGGCGGGGCGCATGGCGCCTTCACTTGGGGCGTGCTGGATCGGTTGCTGGAAGAGGAAGATATCGAGGTGTCCGGCATTTCGGGCACCTCCGCCGGGGCGCTTAATGGGGCTGCGTTCAAGGCGGGTTGGGTCGTTGATGGGCGCCACGGTGCCAAGGCGACCCTTCAATGGATGTGGGAGCAGGTTATGGGCCTGCAAGCCGACGATACGTTCGAAAAATGGATGCTTCCGCTGACGCCCTCCGCCATCTCATCTGCCATCGAATATTCGCTGCCCTACCAGATCGGCGAGGCGTGGAGCCGCGTGGTCTCTCCCTATGCATGGGGCCCGCTTTACAAAAACCCGCTAGAGCCGATTGTCGGGGAGTTTGATTTCGATTGCGTTTGTGCCGACGCGGGCCCGCAACTTTTCATCTGCGCCACCCGCGTGCGCAACGGCAAGATCCGGGTGTTCAAGGGCGATGAAATTACGACGAACGCCATCATGGCCTCTGCCTGCCTGCCGACCCTGTTCCAAGCGGTGGAGATGTATGACAGCGAAACCGGCCGCGATGAGGCGTTTTGGGATGGCGGCTATACCGGCAATCCGGCGCTCTACCCGCTTTTTGACAAAAGCCTGCCGGATGACGTCGTGGTGGTGAACATCAACCCGTTAGAGCGTGACGCAGTCCCGGTTACACCGCAGGAAATCCAGAATCGGATCAATGAGATTAGCTTTAATTCCTCCCTGCTGCGCGAGTTGCGTGCGATCAACTTCGTGCAAAGCCTGCTGCAAGACGGCACGATGGAAGAAGGCCGCATGGCGCGGGTGCTGGTGCATATGATCGCCGATGACGCGTTGATGAACGATTTGAGCGTTGCAACTAAGGTGGTGCCGAATGGGATCGTTATCCGGCAACTCCGCGACGCTGGGCGCGGGGCGGCACATAGATTCTTGGCCAATCACAAGGGTGATCTCAACGAGACATCCAGCGTCTCGCTGACGGATATGTTTACCTAAGCTGACTTAGACGTCGGCGTGCCTTTGAGCGGCACAGGTTCAGACGGGTCTTTTGCGTTCGGATAAACAAGCCCAGCCGAGATCACCAGCTTGGCGGCATCCTCAATCGTCATATCCAACTCGATCACGTCTGCCTTGGGGAAGAACAGCAAAAAGCCCGACGTCGGGTTTGGTGTCGTCGGAACAAACACGCTTACCATGTCGCCCGCCTCCGTCTTCGCCGCGACCTCGCCCTTGGTGGAGGTCGAGATAAACCCAATCGCCCAGATGCCTTTGCGCGGATACTGGATCAGGCAGGCTTTTTCGAAATTTCGGTCCGATTGTGCGAAAACCGTCTCGGAAATCTGCTTGATCCCGGAATAGATCGACCGAACGACGGGCGTGCGTTCCACAAGGCCTTCCGCATAGCGGATCATGGAGCGGCCAATAAACCCTTTTGCAACCCAGCCGATGAAAATTGTGAACAGCAGGAAGACGATAACGCCCACACCGCGCACATTTACGTGTATCCAATCGGGGTTCGGAACAATTCCATCGGCTTCATAGCGGGCAATGCCCAGCGCGCGGTTTACCAGCCCATCAGGCTGAAACGCATCTGGCACCAGCGGCCAGACAAACCCATCGACCCAGCCGATCACGGTCCAGATCAGCCAAATCGTCAGCCCCACAGGCGCGATCACCACGATCCCCGTCAGAAAAGAGGAGCGCAGGCGCGAGAACAGCCCCGGTCGCGGCGGCTCTTTCGGGTCAAAGGGTGTGTTCATCCAGCGGGTCGCGATGTGTCAGTCAAATTCATGGCTTACGTAAGTGCTTTGCTGCCCCGCGGCAATGGGGCGAGCGGGTATCTGTTTAATATCAGGGCCAATTAGGTTAATTCCTGTGCGATCCTGCCTGCGAGCCGCGCATTGTTGCGCACCAAAGCGATATTGGCGGCCAGCGATCCACCTTCTGTAAGCTCATAAATGCGTTGCAATAAATAAGGCGTGACGGCCTTGCCAATGATCCCATGTTGATCCGCATCGGCCTGCGCCTGTGCGATGATCGGGGCGAGCGTTTTGGCGGAAATCTCAGCCTCCGCCGGGATCGGATTGGCGATAAGCTGCCCGCCCGGCAGGCCCATCGCGGCGCGCATCTTATGCGCTTTGGCAATTTCAGCGGGCGTATCCAGGCGCAGCGGGCTGGGCAGGCCGGACGAGCGGGACCAGAAGGCCGGGAAATCATCCTGCCCCACGGCGATCACCGGAACGCCAGAGGTTTCCAGCACTTCCAATGTCTTGGGCAGGTCCAAAATCGCCTTGGCCCCCGCCGCCACCACCGTCACCGGAGTCGCGGCCAGTTCGGCCAGATCGGCAGAGATATCAAAGCTGCTCTCGGCGCCTTTATGCACCCCGCCAATGCCACCTGTGGCAAAGACAGAAATCCCCGCATGGGCCGCCGCGATCATCGTGGCCGCAACCGTCGTGGCCCCCGTGCCGCCTTGCGCCAGACAGACCGCCAGATCAGCCCGGCTCAGCTTCGCCACGCCCTTCGCCTGCGCCAGACGATCCAGCTGCGCGTCATCCAGCCCAACATGCAGAACGCCCTCCATCACAGCAATCGTGGCCGGGACCGCGCCTGCGTCGCGCACGTCCTGCTCGACCTGCCGCGCAACCTCGACATTCTGCGGGAAGGGCATGCCGTGGGTGATGATCGTGCTTTCCAGCGCGACAATCGCCCGGCCCGCCGCTTTTGCGTCGCTCACCTCGGGCGAGAAGGTCATGTCGATCATGTGGGCTCCTTTCCAGATACGTAAGTTGAGGCTGCCAGCGCGGCCGCCCTCAAAGCCTCGGCAGCAGACGCGCCGCGCCGCTCGGCTGCGATATGTGCGGCCATAAAGGTATCGCCTGCGCCTGTCAGACGTGCGATCTGCACCTGTGGCGGCGTTTCCGTCAGTATTTCAGTGCCTTGCGCTGCAAAGCTCGCGGATATTCCGCCATCAGTGACCAGCGCCTTCGCCGCGCCTTGCGCCACCAAAGCCGCGGCTGCATCGCGTGATGACCCGAATTGTTGCGCGCAGAGCAAGCCAGCCTCTTCAAGATTGACATAGAGCGTCCCGCGCCCTGATGTCACAAACGGCAACAACCGATCCGCTTTGCCGGGGGAGGCCGGGGCGAGCCGCAAATCCGCTTCAGCAAACACTGCGTCCGTCGCGATCTGCGAGAGCAATTGCGCTGTCAGGTTCCCGTCAAGCGCGATTGGTCCGGTGTAAGGGGCGGGCAGGCGACCATCATTGAGCGGCGCCAGAATACGCGCCCCGGCGTCTTCCAGCGAATGCGCATCAGCAATCGCCGCGACCACGCCATCTGCGCCTTCAATCGCCATATAGCTGTCCGTCGGCATATCGTCTGAGCGGTAAACTAGTTCTGTTATCAATCCCTTAGCGGCGCAGGCGTTCAGCAACGCATCGCCTTGCGCATCCCGCCCAACGGCTGTCAGCAAAGCGGGCCGCAACCCGAATTGCGCCAGCGTCATCGCAATATTCAGCGCCACGCCGCCGGGCAGGCGGGTGATGCGCCCCGGCACGTCCGAGCCGATCCGCATCGGGGCAGGCGCGCGCCCGATAATGTCCCACAGGACCGATCCAATACAAAGAATATCAGGCTGCGCGTTCATGCCTGTCTTGTGACGTGGATGCGCGCGCGCGGCAAGGCGTCAGTTGGGAACGGCGAATGTCATTGCGGCCCACAGCGTCTCCCACGCGTAATCGCCGCCCGGCTCCGCTGGCGCGCGCAGCACCACAGCGTCGATCAGATAGCTATGATTCGGCTTGGTCGGGAAACTGGAAAAGCCCGCGCTATCCGTCCGCGTTAGCGTCACGGTTACGGTCCCATCCGGGGCTTTGTCGAATATCTCCACCTGAGCATCCCCACGTGGTTGCCCTTGATAGAAAAGCTGTGACTTAAACGTCTGCGTGAAGTTTGCGCCATATGGGTTTGTAATCGCAACGAACTCTGTCGAGTGGCCAAGCGCCCGGTCCGCCCCTTCGCCATCTCCAACCGCAACCAGCGCCTTTACATGGCGCGTGTAAGCCTCCTGAAAGCCTTCGCGCGGCAAACCCCGCGCGTCATGGCGCGTTTCGATGTCGGGAAAATCCTTATGCGCCGCGAATTTCAGGAACTTCTCCCATGCGCGATACGTGATCCCGCTTGGCTCTGTCTCATGGGCCAGCACCACCAGCCCCTCGGCCATATCGGGCAGGTTGATCGCGGGCCGATCGCCATTGCGCGGGGCGATGGGGGTAACCTCGCCATCCGTTACAAATTCGAGCCGCGCACTGCGCCGATCAAAAAACGCGATCTCCACCCCTTTGAGGTTTTCCCCGTTGCGAAACCGTGCTTCGATTGTCTCTCCCGGAGCGATTATATACGCGTCGGGATCAATCCAGAATTCATGGCTCAGCAACGGGGTGGCGAAGCTGAGAAGCAAGACGGGGGCACATATGCGAAACACTCGGATCATGCAGGTTAAGCTGCGCTTTGGCACGGTGCTGTCAAGGCTGTTAACGTTGATTGGGGCGCTGCTGTGGGCCGGGCAGCTCGCCGCACATGAGATTTCTCCGACCATTGCAGATATGGAAGTCAAAGATGGGCAGCTTGAACTGATCTTTGATCTGACCCTCGAATCGCATCTGGCCGATATCAATCTTGATGGTCTGACCGACACCAATGATGCCGAAAACGGAGCCGATTATGACCGTCTGCGCGCATTGCCCGCCTTTGAACTGGCTGGGCGTGCCTCTGGCCTCGTTGCGCGTTGGAATGATGCGGGGGTGGTGCAGATGGGCGGTGCTGTGGCGGCGCTTGGCTTGGTCGATGTGCAGGTGACAGAGGTTGATAACCTTGAGTTGCCGCGCAATGCCCGCCTAGTTGTCAGCACACCCATGAGCGCAGACACAGTCCAAATCGCATGGCCGCTCGGCTCTGGCGATCTGGTGTTGCGTCAACAAGGGGTCGAGGAACCCTATACCGGCTATCTGGCAGGGGGCGGTGTGTCGGAACCAATCGCGCTCGCAGGGGGCAGCGCGCTGACCGGTTGGCAGGCCTTTGTCGAATACATCCCCGTGGGCTTTGACCACATCTTGCCCAAGGGGCTGGACCATATCCTTTTTGTGCTGGGGCTGTTTTTCCTGTCGATGGGGCTGGGCGCGCTGCTGTGGCAGGTCACGGCCTTCACCGCCGCGCATACAGTAACGCTCGCCCTTGGCGCGCTGGGGATCGTCAACATACCCGGCCACATTGTCGAGCCGCTGATTGCCGCGTCGATTGTCTATGTGGCCGTTGAAAACATCTTTGCGTCAAAGCTGAACCCGCTTCGGCCTGTGGTTATCTTCCTGTTCGGTCTGCTGCATGGGCTGGGCTTTGCCTCGGTTCTGGGTGATTTTGGCCTGCCGCAAGGGCAGTTCATTCCGGCGCTTCTGGGCTTCAATGTGGGGGTTGAGATTGGCCAACTCACCGTTATCGCCATCGCCGCTGTGCTGGTCGGCTGGGCGGCATCGCGCCCGTGGTATCGCAAGGCGATTGCCGTGCCGGCGTCCTGCGTTATCGCGGTGATCGGTGCTTACTGGGTGATAGAGCGCACGCTGCTCTGATCAGGTTGGGACGGAGGGGGTTAGCCCTTCATTTCGGCCACATAGGCGGTGAGGGCGGCCACCGGGTCGTCCTCCGCCCAAATCTCTGAAATACCGAAGAAATCGGTGCTGCTTGCCAGCCCGGATGTCAGCGCATGCGTCAGCGCGCCTTCGGCGACCACGGGCACTTCGATCATCTCTGACCACCACTGAAACAGCTCAGCCTCAGCGCGGCT
>CAZPXE010000072.1:0-11674 GCA_964590545.1 uncultured Rhodobacterales bacterium
TGTTTGTCTGAAGCAGTTTTTGCGGAGTGTCATTGCCGACATTCTTCCCGGCCTCAAACACAAGAATGTGCTCGCACATGTCCAAGGTTGAAAAGCGATGAGCAATGACGAGTACCGTGGTACTATTTGGGAGATTTCGCATCGCTTGCATCACCTCATCTTCAGTCTTGGAATCCAATGCGCTGGTCGCTTCGTCGAAAACAATTAGATCTGCTTTTCGATAAAGCGCCCGTGCGATTGCAAGTCTTTGGCGTTGTCCGCCCGACAGCCGTGTCCCACGCTCCCCGATAAAGGTGTCATAACCGTCTGGCATATTTGTTGTGACAAACTCATCGATGCAAGCTTGCTGCGCGCACTCTCTGACACGGTCCATGTCGATGTCTTCAGGCGACAATCCAAGGGCAATGTTTTGAGCCACGCTCGCGTCAGCCAAGTGGATATCTTGGGGCACGAAAGCAACACTCCTGCGCCACGCCACAAGGTTGGTGTCGTCAACGGGTTTCCCATCGACATAGATTGCACCCTCTGATGGCGATAAAAGGCCCAGCACAATATCCCCAAAGGTTGTTTTTCCGGCCCCCGATTGCCCTACGATCCCTATCCTTGCACCCGCAGGGATGGAAAGATTTATGCTCTCAAGCCCCGAATGGTCGGCGCCGGGATAGGTATAGCTGACATCATCAAACACAATCGACTTTTCAAGTCGCACTCTTTCATCGCTGTCAGACGTCGGTTCAATCGCAAGATTGAAAAGGTCGTCAGACAAACGGTCTAACGCGGCGACCCCGTATTGCAATCGCATGACATTATCGAGCAACTTTTGAATTTCTGGCACAATCCGTGCCGCCGCAACTGCCAAAGCGCCAAACACGGGGCCAATTTCCCCGAATGCCGAGCCCGTTCGATAAGCCTCGGGATCGACAAAAATTAGTGTGAAGAAAACGCCCAGTACAAGAACAATCGCGCGCAAAGCGAAGCTTGGCACATTCGCCAACATATGCACCGCGATAATCGTTGTGCGATAGGTGTAGGACGACGCTTCAAACCGACGGACGTAGTGATCCCTGAGCTGAAGAATTTTGACGTCCTTGATACTCTGAACGCCTTCGGATGCTTCTTTGAACCTAGTTTGATTTGCTTGCGATCGAATGCGACCTAAACGGCCCAAGCGCTTGCGCAGTAAAAAGAACACTGAAGCATAAACAAGGCCGATCGTGCCGCCCAATATGATCGTCATTGCGGGATCAATCAGGGCCAAGACGGCAATCACGGCCGCTATCGTCGGAATGGCCGTCGCGCATTGTAGCGCGGGTCTGTAAAACTCGGTGACGACACTATCCGTTTCGGAAAGGATATTCGCCGAAAGGCTGCTTGTGTGGCGGTTCAGGTGAAATTCATAGGGCAGGCTCAGGTATGTTGAGAGTAATCGCTTCCCCAAACTATGGGTAAGCTCACCCGAAAACGACGCCACCGTTTTAACCTGTAACAGTTGAGCCAGAAACACTGCGACAGCAAACAGCGCAGTTAAGACGCCAACCCAGATTAGTAGGAAGTAAGGCTCGGGCTGACCGAGCACGCCTTGCAGCCAGCCGAGCACAGACACGCTATCGGCAGCGGCCGGGTCCAAAAGAAGCGTTGTGAATGGGTACACCGACCACACCATCAGGCTCGAAAACACCGCAGATACTAAACTCGCAAGTGCGCTGTAGCCCGCCCGCAGGCGATCAGCGGGCGACAGCAATTCTGTTGCCTTCCTTAAAAAGGAGGCTTTGGCCGAACCCGTTTTGATGTCTGCAGTATTACTAATGTGCCTAATTCTTCTTTTGTGATCGTGCGTTCAGTGTAGTCGCAGCGATGTCCAAGGCTTTTTCAACGGACTGCGCAAAGGCGGAAGTGTTTTCGCCTTTAAAGCACGTGAAATGATTTCCAGGGGTATCCAGTATCTCGATCAAATCAGCGGCTTGGGACCAGCCGAGGTCGCGGAATTCACGGGCCCTTTTTGTAGGTTCAGCCCGAATGAGAATAACTGGGTTATCTGTCTTCGTGGCGAAACTTCGCATAAGCCGACCCTTTTGAAAATAGTGGACCCATCGATACTTTCGGCGCGCCAGATCAATTGGATCGCTTAGACCAAAACGCACGCGCGCATAAGCGTCGTCGATTGCGGCGTGTGTCAATCGAACGCCTAGCTTCAGCATATAGAGCACCCGGTTAAGTATCGGAAACCTATGATTGCGCCCGGTGCCCGCATCTACGATTATGCAGATGGCTGGATTGCCACGTTCGCCCAGCAAACGCGCAGCTTCATAAGCTGGTCTTGCGCCAGCGGAATAGCCGATCAGAATCCAAGGGCCTTCGGGGTCAACACTTTGAACTGCTTTGGCAATGCGTTCCGCCAAACCCTTAACTGTCCTTATGCTGGCTTCATCATCAATCAGCGCCGGATCAACAACGCCAAAGCCGTTCCAACGGCTGGACAGGCGACCGACGACGGGCGCAAAGGGCGTGACATGACCACCCGCTCCAGCAAGCAGATAGAAATTTTGGCGACCCCCCTTTTGAGATGATTTTTGCGCAAAGGGGTCAATCAACTGATCGTACCGCGCTACAGTGTCTTGGCTGGTTTGGACCGCAGCAAGGTAGTGCGCCAGTTCCAGCGGTGTTGGATCAAGCAGCATAACAAATTTGGGCAAAGCTATTTCTAAGCTATCGAGGATTGCCTGACGAAGCCCTTCCGCCGCCTCGACGGATCCGCCAGATTTGAAAAACGGTCTGTCAGGGTCAGCCTTGTTGGCCTTAGTGACGCGTTTCCACTCGGCTAGGACGGTTTCAAGGGTTTGGGAAGGCTGTGCCTGTACCGCCGGTTCAAAGGCCTTCATCATACCCTTGGCAAATTGCGCAATCGTTTGGAATTGAAAGATATTGGACAGCGACGGCGGCAGGCCGATGTCTTCTTCCAATCGAAAGCTCATTTGCATGGCCAAAAGCGAATGCCCGCCCAGATCAAAAAAGCTGTCTTCAATGCCAAAGTCGTCCCGGTCCAAAAGTTCTTGCCAAAGGGTTAGTAGCCGGGTTTCAATTGGTGTTCGCGGGGCGACGATCGATTGCACAGGGACAGCGACGTCAAGTTCCAGTAACGTTTTGCGGTCCACCTTGCCGCTGGAATTCAGTGGGAAGTCCTGCAAAATGCACCACTGCGCTGGAACCATATAATCAGGCAGATCGGATTGCAGCTCGTGGCGCAGGTTTTCTGCGGTCAAATCGGTGTCGGCTTCGGGCACGACGAAGGCGGCAAGGGCTGAAACTTTCGCCCCCTCATAGCGCGCAACCACAATGGCATCTTGCACCCCAGAAATCATGCGCAAGGTCGCTTCGATTTCTTGAAGCTCAATGCGAAAGCCCCTGATCTTGATTTGCCAATCGCGACGCCCCAAGAAATGAAGCGTGCCGTTGTGGTCCCACTTGGCGCGATCACCGCTGCGATAAAGCAAGGCGTCGGGGTCGCTGTCAAAGGGGTCCGGCAAGAAGGTTTTAGCCGTGACATCCGGGCGACGCAGATAGCCGCGCGCGACACAATCGCCGCCGCTCCAAATCTCACCCTCGACGCCGATGGGTACCGGGCGCATCTGATCATCCAGAATATGAACGGAGGAATTGGCGAGCGGGCGCCCAATCGAAATTGGCCCGGTGACGTTGCCCCCGTCGATATAGTGCATCGTAGAAATCACGGTGTTCTCCGTGGGACCAAAGGCGTTGATTACGGTCACGTCACTGGTGGTGTCCAACAGCGCATTGACGTGGTCAGGCGACAAAACATCTCCGCCGACCTTAACGCGACAACCGGGCACAAAACAGTCTGGTCGCAGATCAACTATCTGGTGGAAAAGCCCGGTGGTCAGCCACATCGTGTTGATGCTTTCATCACGGATCAAATCCGCCAATTCATTGATTGGGGGTAAGCGCTGCGTCGGTTGCACAATCGTCGCGCCCGCCAAAAGCGTGCACCAAACTTCGAAAGTCGTGGGATCAAAACTGGGCGAGCTAAAATGAAGCATCCGGTCGCTGGGACCGATCGGCAGTTCAGGCATGCTATGAACATAGGCGATAACGTTGCGATGGCTGGCGCAGCAGCCTTTTGGCTTTCCGGTCGAACCAGATGTATAGGCGTAATAGGCCAAAGATTGCGGATCGATCCGCGGTCGATCAAAGGCGATCTCTCGGTCCGGGATATCACCGATATCAATGATCTGCGCCGTTGTGCGCAGTGTTATCTCTGGCTTATCGGTCAAAAGCACGACGCTGCGCGAATCCTCTAACAGATCCTCTAGGCGCGGATTGGGGTGCGCTGGGTCCAGTGAAAGATAGGTGGCGCCAGTCTTGGCAATACCAAGCAGTGCGGCCACAAATACCGGGCTGCGGTGCAGGAGCGTCGCCACAACCCGGCTTGGACCGATACCCTGATTTGCCAAGTTATCGGCGATAGCGTCAGACCATCGATCCAACTCTGCATAAGTCAGATCACGCGCACCTTGGCGCACACTGATGTTGTCAGGGTATTTTTTGGCGATCTGGGCAAATTCTTCTGCGATGGAAGTCTCGCGCGGGTAGGAAAGTTTTGGGCCGTATGAGAGGTCGCGGATCAAGTCTGCTTCATCCTGTGGCACAATGCCGAAATGTCCAAGGCTCTGCTGTGGATCGCGGATCACGTTTTTCAAAACCGCCTCAAACCGCTTCACAAATCTCCAAGCCGTCGTCTCACTAAAGAGGTCAGAGGCATATTCCAGATACCCGCCAAATCCATCTTCGTTTTCATTCAAAAGCACGCTCAAATCAAAGCGTGCGCTGTTGTGGCCGAACTTGAAATACTCAACCGCTGCGCCTGCTTCGCTTTGCTGGCGCGCGTCCATCGGTGTCATGTTGCACATGACCTGCACCAAGGGCGGTTGGCCAGTTCGGTTCTTGGGCGCAAATTCACGCACCAACAGATCAAAAGGGGTTTCTTTCAAGGATCGCGCACGCAGCAATCGCTTGTGTGTGGCTTCGACGTGATCGTGGAAACTATGGCCCGTATTGATCCGCACCGGGACGGGTAGCGTGCCAGCAAAGAACCCAACCAATGCACGCTGTAATTCGCTTGGGCGGGTGTCGATAGCTGTGCCAATCACAAAGTCGCATTGTCCTGACAAACGATGCATCAACAGCTCAAACGCAGCGAAGGCCACACTGAACACCGTCGCCCCGCTTGCTCCGGCGATTTGGCGCAGGCCAGCTGCAATTTCTGCGTCGAATTCAATCGGAAGTCTGGCACCTTTGTTGCTTTGAACCGGCGGACGCGCGAAATCCAAAGGCAAGTCGAGCGAGGTCGCTACGCCCTTCATATCCTTACGCCATTGTTTCAATAGCGTGTCGGTCGCAGAACCAGACAAATTGTTGGCCTGCCACGACAAAACATCCCCGAAACTGGTTTCGATTTCTGGAAGGCTCGGTGCCCCGTCGGCGGCGATGGCGGCGGCCAGTTCTTTGGCAATGATCGAAGTTGTTGTTGCATCGCCGATTATGTGATGGTTTTGAAAAACTAGGCTGATGCCCAATTCGCCCATCAAGAAAACATGAACGCGCACCGGAACGCCGGACTGCAAGTCATGTATTTGCGCCGCAGCTTTTCGGGCCTGATCGCGCAAGGCGTCTTCACGTTCAGCGAGTGGCACTTTTTGCAGATCAATGGTCTGAATTGGCACGCGTACGTCTTGCACAAACGTTTGTAGAACAGTTCCATCTTGCACAAAAAAGCGGGCGCGCAGCGCTTCATGGCGATCGACAATGTAATCGATGGCCCTTTGCAAAACGTCTAAGTCCACATCGCGCGACAGCCGCAAACCGAAAGAAGAATTGTAAATCGCAGACGTCGGATTGGCCCAACATATTGACCACATCCGTGTCTGCCCCGAATTCAGGACCACAGGCGCCGTCTGATTGGTCCGCTTTGGAATAACAACCTGCTGTTGTGAGGCAGCCTTCGCGTCGATCAAGCAGCGACGAAAGCCGGTCAGCGTTGCGCCATCGGAATAGAGTGTATCCACGGGCAGCCTGCGATCAAATTCCTTTTCGATCAGCATCAACAGGCGCAAACCCCGCAAGGAATCCCCGCCCATCATCGAGAAATTGACGTTCTCGTCCACGGTTTCAATACCAAGAACAGAACACCAAAGTTCGGCCAGTCGATCTGTGGGCGGCGCGCCTGCGCTGACGTGCGCGCTGGCTTGGACATCGAAATATGCAGCCGCTTTTCGGCGTAGTGGCTTTCCGCCAGCCCCACGCGGGATATCGTGCGCCACAACAATCGTTTCAGGCAGTTTATGCCGCGCCAGTTGCGGTTTGGCGAAGTCCAACAGTTTGGAAGGTTCAAACACCGCGCTGTCGTTCAGGCACACCGCCGCAGCAACCGTTTCGCCCAATGTGGCATGCGGGATCGCAAAGCAGATGACCTCTTTCACACTTTCGTGCAGGCCAAAGACGTCTTCGATTTCTTCGGGCGACACCTTCTGCCCGCCGCGGTTTATGATGTCGCTGGCGCGACCCAGGACGATTAGACAACCTTCTTCGTCAAATTGTCCAATATCGCCGGTTTGGAAATACCCATCGACAAAAGCGGCATCCGTCATCGCGGGGTCATCATAGCCTGCAAACATGCCGTCGCTTTGAATTGCGATTGCTCCGACTTCTCCAGAGGCAACTTCAGCCCCGGTTTCATCCAACAGCCTGACCTCACAGTCGATCAAAGGCCCGCATGTCCCCGCCTTGCGACGACCGGGCGGGACGGAGTTGGAGGCGATGACTCCAGCCTCGCTCGACCCGTATTTTTGGACGCAGGGCACGCCAAAAGTTGTTTCCAGACGCTCCTGTAGGACCACTGGCAGCGAATAGCCGGCAGAGCGTACAAAACGCATCTTGTGCCCCTGAAGGGCTGCGGCATGATCGTAATAGCGGTCCAGCAACGCGCCATGGTAAACCGGTCCACCTGTGTACCAAGTCACGCCATGCTGCGCGATAAAGCCAAGCACCTCGTCTGGATCAAAGGACTGCGGCACAATCACTGTGCCGCCTTGAGCAATACTCCCCAAAAGCCCGATGTTCAGCGGACCGCTTAAATGCGTGGGTCGGAAATTCACGGTCACGTCTTCAGGCCCAAGGTCCAGCACGGATTTATCGCGCTGTGTGCGCGCAAGCAGGCTTTGATGTGGCAGACGCACCGCCTTGGGCTTGCCTGAGGTGCCAGAACTTGACTGCACAGAGGCCAGATCGTCCGGCTTGGCGAAACCGGGCAAACGGGCTTGCCCTTCTTGGCCGCCGCTTATCCGAAAGACCCCGGCCGTTTCCGCATCTTTTTGGGCGATCAAAACCTCAATCCCCAAATCTAGGGCAGCATCATTTGCCGGCGATCTCGGATCGCTGAGCAAGACGGCATCGACTTTAAGACTGCTCAGAAGTGCTTCATATTCTGGCCGAGTCAGATCGGGCGACATGGGAATTGTCGTGGTGCTGGCCGACACGCTTAGATAGGCGACGCAGGCCAAAGCCCTATCGGGCAAGATCAGCGCCACGCGATCTTCGCGGCCAAGCCCATGTTGGTTGAGATAGGATTGTACCGCGCCAAGCTGACGGTAAAGATCAAGATAGCTTAGCGGCGCGCGCCCCGGCGCGCGGATCGCGATATGCTGGGGCCGCTGATCTGCATGTATTTTGATCGCGTCAGCAAAGGTTTTTGCCCCAGCATCGCTTGATCTGGGTTGCATCCCTTCACCGAGGGCCGCCTTTGGAAGGAAACCCGTCATGCCAATCCTGCAACTAAGAGCATCATGGCATCAGCAAAATCGCGGTACCCTTGGAAGTACCGTAAAATCAACCCAGCATAAAGCTGAAGGCCAAAGCCGAATTCGAACAATGCATAGACGCCGCCCGTGATCAAAACTGCGCATGTCACAGTCAAAGGAACACTGGGACGTCCGGCCCAAACGACTGTCAGGACAAAGCAAAAAATGGCAGGCACGTGACCAAAGATATGCACGGCCGGAGGCAACAGGCATACGCCGACAATGACAGGCAAAAATGTGGACGTCATGTTTACGGGCATTTTCGCCGATTGTAGTTGCAACGCCTTCATTCGTTGTTGCAACCCAATGACGCGCGACAGTTGCAAGGCTAGGATCCCAGCCAAAGGATAAAGCACAAAGTTGGGCACGGCCTTGTTCCAGCCTGCATAAAACCAAGTCTCATATAGCGCGGCGCAAATCACGCAAGCGATGGCGACCAGAAAGACAAGCTCACCCTTTAACAGCCGCGCGGCTCTTACTGGATCTTGCTGTCCCTCAGGTGTCAGCTTGCCATTGGGGCTTGGCCCCGCAAATCGGGCGTCTTTCAAAACCGCCCAAACACTATGCGCCAAAAAGGCGAGCGCAATCGCGGCAATCGCAAATGATAGTGGCTCAAATACGAAACCAACGCCCTTTAGCTGCAAGGACAAATGAAGGTTGTATTCAATCGGCCCGCCAAGGACGAAGCCGATCAACAATGCTGCGCGCGAGTACCGCAAAATGCTACAAACGTAACCGACGAACCCAAAGACAACCACGACCCAAACATCCCCGATAGAACTGCCATAGGCATAGGCTCCGGCGATGATGATCGCTGTGATACCCGGCACCATCAAATACGCAGGCAAGGTGCTAAGGCGTGTCAGTGGATTGGCCAGCGCCATGCCGAAAACTGTGCCTATTAGATTGGCGATCACAATGGTGAACACCATCAGAAACAGAATATCCACGCCATCACTTAACATGCGCGGCCCTGGTTCAATCCCAAGGATCAGCAATCCTGCCAGCAGGATCGCCATGGATGAGGACCCCGGAATGCCAAAGGCTACTGTTGACGCAAGCGCGCCGCCTTCGACCGCATCATTGGCCGCTTCTGGCGCGATGACACCTTCGATTGTTCCGGTTTCAAATAGCTCCGGCGTTTTGGATGTCTGTCGCGCATGACCGTAAGCCACAAAGGAGGCAACGGTTGACCCAAGCCCCGGCACAATCCCCATAGCGGTCCCAATGGATGAACACCGTATAATCAACCACCAATGGGCGAAGGCATCCCTGACGCCTTGAAAGATCTGCGCTTGCCGTGACCGGCCCGACTGCGCTTCCGGGTTTAACGCGCCACCACGCTGGGATAGGGCAATCATTTCCGCCATTGCGAAAAAGCCAAGCACCAAAGGCACCAAAGCCAGCCCATCTGCCAAAAAATCACTACCTGCGGCAAACCGCTCCTTGTTTGTCGCATTATCGGTTCCGACCAAGGATAAGAACAATCCCAGTAGCGCCGCGACGAGCGAACGCATCAGATCCCGTCGCCCAAGGACCACAACAAACACAAGGCCAAGCACCGCCAACATAAATATCTCTGACGTGCCAAAGTAGAGAACAACTTCCCGCAAGACAGGGATCAAAAGCGCAAGAACAATGGCTCCGAAAGTCGCGCCCAAAAAGCACGCGGTCATGGCTGCACCAACAGCCCGACCCGCCTGTCCCTTGTCGCGCATCTTAGGGCCGTCCAGCAAAGTCGCCGCATTCTGCCCTGTGCCGGGAGTGGAAAACAAAATTGCGGTCAGCCCGCCGCCTTGCGCCACGGTCGCATGTGCGGCAAGCAAAAAGGCCAGACCCGGCTGGGGGTCCATGGCGTAAAGAAAGGTGAGAACCAACGCCATTGCGAAATGCCCGGACAGGCCGGGAATAACGCCAATGACAAGACCAAAGACCGCACCAAGAGCGATAAACGACAGTACGCTCGGGTCAAACGCATGGCCGAGCCCTGCGATGATACCGTCAATGAATCCCATTCCGGATCCTTACGCTTTAACCCAATATCAAAGCCCGAGGGCCTGACGCAGCAACGCCCGTGCGTGGTCGTCCAGTTCCATGGCCGAACGAACCGTGTCCAGAGCCGCCGTTCCGTCTAGAAAATCAATGGCGCGGCCGGCCTCTGCGGCTTCGGCTTGGAATTCAGGGTCGTTGATCGCCGCCGCCATTGCTGCGCGCAAATAGGCTAAACGATCTTCAGGAATGCCTGGCGTTGCCACGACGGGACGGCCCGATTGTGCGAGCCCACGCCAAGATGTCATCAAGCTTATATCGCGGGTGGCCAAAGGTTCGATTTCAGGAATCTCATCGTAAGGCTCTCCGCTCAGAACGCCCAGACGCATTTTTGCAAAAACGTCACCGGCTTGGATGCGCGAAAGGGCGGAGGAATGCGCGCTCCAATATCCATCAATATCACCGCGCTGGAGCGCAAGGCCTAGATTGGACGATGAATCGAAGCCAGAAACCAAACGCCATGGCGCTTCTAAGACGTGGATGGCAACAAAGCCCTCGAAATAGGATGTCCCGCCGGGCCCCGTGGCACCCAAAACCAAATCAGCCTCGGCCAATTCTTGTGGTGTCGCATCTTTCCATTTGTCTGCAACGATCAAAACACGTTCTTCTGCTGTGATGCGGCCGATATAGCCATACTCTTGCATGGCATAATCAAGGGGGTCTTCGCTTGCGGCTTCAAGTCCAATCAAAGCAAGCGCGTTGACTACGCCCATGTGCAGACCATTTGCGGGCGCGCGGAAAATTTCAACCGCTCCCTTGAGGCCGCCAGAGCCAGACAGGTTTTTTATCTTGATGGTGGTGCCCGCGTGTTTCTCGATAAACGGAGCCAACAGGCGCGAATACTGGTCATATCCACCGCCCGGCCCATAGGGTACAATCCACTCTATGGTGTTTTCGGTGTAAAACTCTTCAGGGGTTTCCGCTTGTAGGCCACCGCCGAGCAAAACGCTCAACACAAGGCATGTTGAGAGGATGAACTGGTTCATAACTTTTCCTTATATGTCAGTCGCTTATATGCGTCACGGGACCGCAAAGCAATCGTGCACCGTGAGCTGTAAAAGTCTTATGATCCAGCTAGTCCACGCCCTTTTGCTAGTCATCACTAAAAATCAGGAAGGTGTTGCTGCTAAGTCAAAACTTGACCCATTTTGACCAGCCGACATTCAGATGTTGCATTTTTCGGATGCAAAACAAAATCTTACCCCTTTGCCTTTCCAAGCAGACAAAGTGTTTGCGGTGGCTCGAGACGTCGCGTGCGCCGCAAAGAACGCAACGTGGTTCTCTAACGCACATGTTTTGAAAAAGGAGTGATGCCCTCTTATGGCGAATAAATCACTGAGTATGCAGTGAGGTTCAAATCATACAGCTGCTGCCAACCCCTGAAAATCAAGCAGCCGGATTTCGCCGACTAAGCCTTGGACACCACACACGCTTTCGCAAACGGTGGATCAAGATTTGAACAACGAATGTCAGAAATGAGCTCGAACTTTTGGTGCTCCGCGACGCAGCGAATGACGGCTGCCAGCCCAAACCAAACGGATCAATTTTTCGCTGCGCCGTGGTGGTGTCAGAATTGCGGCGACAGCACGAACTTTATCGCTTTCATGCGGGGGGAGCTCCAAACCGAAAACGAGTCATAATTCAGGCACTGCCCAAATCTCGCACCCCCCCAAAAAGCGGACAATTTTGCCGCGTGTTTTCTGTCGTGGCTACTTAAAATCTTTGACTTTATAAATACCGTCGAGATACTTCAG
>CAZPXE010000073.1:0-11587 GCA_964590545.1 uncultured Rhodobacterales bacterium
CGGGCGTCTTCGGGCGCGGCGGCGTAGCTTTGCATATAGCCCACCACGCCTTTGATCGGGTGGACCAAAAGGCGGCGCACGGCAAAGAACAGCAGCCCGGCAGTGATGATCGAAATAACCGCCGACAGGATCAGGATACGCACGCCGTAATCCAGCATAGCCGCGCGCAGCGGCATCGTTTCCATCGTCACTTCGATCAGAAGTCCAGCATCGCGCACAGGCGCGCCGATCACCCGGATCACCTCGTTTTCGGGTGTCGTCAGCCGGGTCAGCGCCTCGCCAATCAACGTCACGGCGCTTGTTTCCCGCAGGTCGAACGTGTCTGAAATGGGCTGTAGCATAGGTGAGGACAGCATCAACTGGCGCACCTGATCGCGGCGCAGCACGACGTTCAGAACGTCGGCGTTTTCCAGCAGTTCCGCCTCCAGTTCAGCATCGATCATGTCATTGGCCAGCAACGCCAGCGAAGCTATCTGCGCGCGTTCAAGTCGTGTCAGCAGGTAATCTTCTCGAAAGCGAGCGATCGAAGGCACGAAAATCAGAACCTCCGCCAGCATCACGAAGATCGTCGTCAGGATCAGGAAGCGGCCAGAGAGGGAATTAAGCATGTCACCAAAACATCAAGGAATGAACCGTTGGACAAGGCCGACGATCCGTTTCACCATAGGGTTATCAAACAATCGCGGGCTGAAATAGGCCCCGGCTGCGCGCTTGTTCACTTCGCCAATCGTCGGATAGGGCGCGACCATGCCCGCAATCTGGCTCATCTTCATGCGGTTGGCGATGGCGAGCGACCAAAGAGAGATCAACTCACCCGCCTGATACCCCACAATCGACGCGCCAACCGGGCGGCCTTTAACGACCATCAGCTTGATGAAACCTTTCGTCTTCCGTTCGGCGATCGCCCGGTCGTTGTGGTGATAGTCAAATCGCACCACTTCCAGCGCGTCTCCGTGAGCATCGCGCGCCTGTGCTTCGGTCTGGCCAACCTGCGCCAATTCGGGGTCGGTATAGGTGGCCCAAGGAATATGAGATGTCTTGGCCTTGGACGGCAGGCCAAACAGGATCGAGCGGATAATCACCCCCGCCTGATACCCCGCGACATGTGTAAATTGCAGCCCGCCCGCCACATCGCCAATCGCATAGACCTTGCGGTTCGTAGTGCGCAGACTGTCATCCACCTTGATCCCGGTGCGGGTGGGTTCGATCCCCGCCACCTCGAGGTTCAGCTTCTCGGTGTTCGCTTTGCGCCCCACGGCCATCAGCAGGTGAGAGCCTTTGAACACGCGCCCATCCTTGGCATGCACCTCAATGGCGCCCGCCGTGCCAGTGATTTTCTCGGCCAGCGCGTCTTCTTCGATGACAATGCCTTCGTCGCGTAGCGTGTTTAGCACCACTTCCGCCAGTTCCGGGTCATCCTTGCCCAGCGCCTTGGCGCCTTCGATCACCGTCACTTTGCTGCCCAGCCGGATATGCGCCTGCGCCATCTCCATCCCGATGGGGCCACCACCGATGATCAGCAGATGCTCGGGCCGGTCCCGCAGCTCGAAAATCGTCTCGTTCGTTTCATATGGCACCGCGTCCAACCCCGGAATGGGCGGCACGAAGGGGCGCGAGCCTGTCGCAATGACGATGCGGCGTGCGGTAATGAGATGCTCGCCTGCCTTCACTTCGGTGGGCGAGATAAATTCTCCGAACTCGCGGATCACATGCACGCCGAGGCCCTCAAACCGTTCCTGACTGTCAACTGGTTCGATCTGCGCGATCACATCCGCGACATGATCCTTGGCAGCGGCATAGTCGACCGTCGGGGCGACATCCGCCACCCCATAGGCACTGGCATGAGACTGGCCATGCGCCGCCTTGGCACTGGCGATCAGCGCCTTGGAGGGAACGCAGCCAAAGTTCAGACAATCGCCGCCCATCTTGTGGCCTTCCAGCAGGACGACCTTCGCCCCCATTTGCACCGCCCCGGCCGCAACCGACAATCCACCCGACCCGGCCCCGATGACCAGAATATCTGTTTTGATCTTTTCCATGTCTCAGATGTCTTTCTTGCCGGTGATGGCCTTTATGGCGATGGGCAGCGCGGCAAGCAGGCACAGCCCAAGGATCGGCCCGATGATATGCGGCTCGAATATGATCCCTAGGTTCGGCGTCTCACCAGCGGCAAACACTTCGCCCAGCCCAGCACCGACGGAGGTAAAAACCAGCGCGCCGGGAATGATCCCGAGGAAAGTCGAGAGCGCATAGCGGTGCAGCGATACCTCAAGGAAGGCGGGCAGCAGGTTGGCGACAAAGAACGGCACGGCTGGCACAAGCCGGATCAGGAACAGCATCGACCATTGGTTCTCGTCGATCCCATCTTTGATCTTCTTGATGGCCCCGTCCGAGCTTTCCAGCTTCGCGCCCAGCTTCTCGCCGAATCCGTTCCGAGCCGCGAGGAAGATCAGCACAGCCCCTATTGTGGCTCCTGTCACATTGAAAAACGTGCCGAACGCTGTGCCGAACAGAAACCCACCCGTCAGTGTTGCGATCGTCGCGCCGGGAAGCGAGAACGCCACCACAAGCACATAAATCAGCGTGAAGGCCAACGCCGTCAGCGCATAGTTCGCATCCCGAAACCCAATCAGCGCCTCGCGATTATCGCGCAGGGCTTCGAAGCTCACATAGTCACGCAAAGTGAAGGCCCCGAGCGCAGCAACCGCGAGGATCACGAGGATCGGCAGCTTGCGCGCCAGCGAAGATTTCGCAGGGGGTTTCGGAGTGTCCGTCATCTCGGTCATTTCTGTCGCCTTTCGGGGCCTTGCGCAATCGCAACTCTCTGTTGCTCTCTCACATGGACCGCCAGCGTGCCCGATGCACCCAACGTGACAGCCAGATCACGCCCGCTTGATGCGCGGTGACAAAAATGCGGGGCCAGCGGCGATTTTGAAACAATTCAGGTCGGGTCAGCTTCGCGCGGCAGCGGTGTCCGGTGCGTCAATCGCCCAAAGCGTCAGGCTTTCCTGCTTGCCGGCAGCAACATAGGGCGGCAACTGATGCCACCCAGCGCGCAGATGTTCTGGCACCTGTTGTGCGACATCGTCAGAAACAACTGTGCCAACGCCGAAGCTCTTCGCCGCAGCTTCGATCCGCGCCGTGACATTCATCACGTCCCCGAGCAGCGCAATCTCCTTTTTCCAATCGCCAATCTCTCCGGCTGCCACCTCGCCCGAATGGATCGCCACGCGCACCTGTGCTTCGGTTCCGTACCGCTTGCGATAGCCCGCCGCTCGCTTGGCAAGGCGGGCATGCAACGCTTCGGCGGCGCGCACAGCGTTCGATTCGGCGTTCTGGTTCCGCGCCCGCCACGTGACGATCACCGCGTCACCGACATATTTATGCACGTCCCCGCCAGCCGCTTCAAACGCGGGCGCAATGTCCTGAAACACGTCCCGCATGAAGCGATGAAAGGCGATCTCGCCGATCCGTTCCGCCAATGCGGTTGATCCTACAATATCAGCAAATATCACCACACGCTTTTCCAGCCTCGGCTGCACATAGCGTCCCAACACCAGCGCCAAGCTCGCCTCGCGCCCCAACAGGCGCGAGATTTCGATGGCGAGCGAGAAAACCAGCGACGTCGCCGTGCATAACGCGAACAGCGACGGGAAACCGGCCTGCTGCCATGGCGGAGCGGAGCCGTAAATCCACGACGGAATACTCAGTGCAAAGAGGATCACTGCGCCATAGCTGACCGCCCTGATAAGCAGCATCACCCCCGGCGGCACACGTCGCGCCACGCGCAGAAAAGGGTTGGAAAAGACATAAATCTCAAACCCGGCACAGCCAAGTGCGATGGTCGTGCCAATCAGACTGCCAAGCGCCATATCAACCACAAGCAAACCTTGCTCGGCTCGCACGGCCCCGATCACTGCGCCGATCCCGACCGATATCAGGACAATCCGCACATAGAGCATTGAACGGGCTGACATGTTCTGGAACACGGGGCAAAGACCTTTCAGTCGCAAGATGGGCAAAGCCAATTTGGAACGTGCAGCAACGAAACGCCAGCGCCACGGCACAATCTGCGACTATGGGCTCGAAAACCTGCCAATTTGCGCAGCTGAGGGTTTGACTTGCCGCGCAACCCCGTCTATTGCCCGGGCTTCGAATACCAGCATGGCCCCGAATCCACTTCGGCGTGCCGCTATGAACCGGAGACGCTGCGATGAAACGCACATACCAACCGTCCAACCTTGTGCGCAAACGGCGCCATGGTTTCCGTTCGCGCATGGCCACCAAGGCCGGCCGCAAGATCCTGAACGCGCGTCGCGCGCGGGGTCGGAAATCCCTGAGCGCATAAGTGCTGCGCCCGGCGGATGTCAGCCCTGACAACGCCATCCAAGATACAAGCCGCCGCTGAAGATGCTTCTGCGGCGGTTTTGCCATGTCTGCCGCTGCGCGTGCTAAAGGCGCGCTCCGAGTTCCTGAAAGCCGCGCGCGGCCCGCGCCGCGCCACACCCGGTTTCATCCTGCAAATCCGCGACCGCCGGGATGGGGATGAAACCATAGGCGTCGGCTTCACCTGCTCAAAGAAGGTCGGAAACGCGGTCGCCCGCAACCGCGCCAAGCGCCGCCTGCGCGAAATCGCCCGGCTTGACCTGCCCGCCAACGGCAAGCCCGGCCATGACTACGTTCTGATTGGGCGTGCGGGCCACACCGCTGCCCTGCCCTTCGAGCAACTGCGCGCCGATCTGCGCGGCGCGCTGGCATGAGCCCCCTCGCGCGTCTTTTCGCCCTGCCCGTCCGCGCCTATCGCCTGATTTTCTCGCCTTGGGTCGGGCATAACTGCCGCTATCAGCCGACCTGTTCCGCTTATGCGCTTGAAGCCTTGGAAAAACACGGCGGGGTAAAAGGCGCGTGGCTCGCGGCACGGCGCATTGGCCGATGCCACCCTTGGGGCGCGTCCGGTTACGATCCGGTTCCTGAAGATCAGCACAAGTGCCCGTGCAAAGATAAACAATTGTAATTGCCAGACCCGCCCTTAGCTTCAAAAGCCTGACACGAAGGAACTCCGACATGACCGACACTTATGAGCCGCCCAAGGTCTGGACCTGGGACCAATCCTCCGGCGGAAAATTCGCCAATATAAACCGCCCCATCGCTGGTCCCACCCATGACAAAGACCTTCCCATCGGCGAGCATCCTTTTCAGCTTTACTCGCTGGCGACACCGAACGGGGTGAAAGTGACGGTGCTCTTCGAAGAACTCCTCGCCGCAGGGCATACCAGCGCCGAGTATGACGCGTGGCTGATCAATATTGGTGAAGGCGATCAGTTCTCTTCCGGCTTTGTAGCCGCGAATCCGAATTCCAAAATCCCTGCCCTTATGGACCGCTCCGGCCCCGAGCCGGTTCGCGTGTTCGAAAGCGCCGCGATCATGCTGCATCTGGCTGAAAAGTATGACGCCTTCCTCGGCCCTGCGGACAAGCGGGCTGAAATGCTGTCTTGGCTGTTCTGGCAAATGGGCAGCGCGCCGTATTTGGGCGGCGGTTTCGGCCATTTCTACGCCTATGCGCCTGAGAAGTGGGAGTATCCGATCAACCGCTTTGCGATGGAAGCCAAACGGCAGTTGGACGTGCTAAACCGCGAATTGGAAAGCAAAACCTACCTGACCGGGGATGAGATCACGATTGCTGATTTCGCGATCTGGTCCTGGTACGGTCAACTGGTGCTGGGCCGCCTCTATGACGCGGCCGAATTCCTGGAGGTGGAAAGCTACAGCCATGTCTCGCGCTGGGCGAACGCGATTGACGCCCGCCCCGCCGTGCAACGTGGACGCATGGTGAACCGCCCGTTCGGAGAGCCATCCATGCAGCTACACGAACGCCATGACGCGTCGGATTTCGAGCTGCGCACGCAGGACAAACTGAACCCCGAAGGCACATCTGATACGAACTAAGCGCGCAACGGCTAGGGTCCTTACCCTAGAACTCTCCAAACACCGTGGCGCCGGTATCCGCCGAACCCACGGCGTTCCGGAACGCTTGGAACATATCGCGCCCAACGCCCCATTGGCTGCCCGACAGGTCCACGTCGGCCAATGGGCGGTCGGCAAGGTCTTGCACGCGCGCTTCCAAAATACCCGCTTCGCCGTCGACCAGCACGATATCACCGTCTTTTATCCGGCCTATCGGGCCGCCATCCAGCGCTTCGGGGGAGACGTGGATCGCCGCAGGCACTTTACCAGACGCACCGGACATGCGCCCATCGGTGACCAGAGCGACCTTCTGACCGCGCCCCTGCAAGATACCAAGAATTGGCGTAAGACTATGCAGTTCGGGCATCCCGTTGGCCTTAGGCCCCTGAAAGCGCACGACAATAACGACGTCACCCGTGGCGAATTCGCCCGCTTTGAACGCCGCTTTCACCGCGTCCTGATCGTGGAACACGCGCGCGGGCGCTTCAACGCGCCGATGCTCTTCGGCCACGGCAGACACTTTCATCACGGCAGAGCCAAGATTGCCCGCCATTCGGCTGAGCCCGCCGGTCGGTTGGAACGGGTCACTCGCCGGGCGCACGATTTTGGTGTTCAGGCTGCCGGCTGCCCCCGGGGTCCATGTCAGCACACCGTCAATCAACTTCGGCTCTTGGGTATAGTTCTCTAAACCCTCACCCGCGACTGTCTGGGTGTCGTCATGCAACAACCCGGCGCTCAGCAACTGCCCGATCATGTAACCCAGCCCACCTGCGGCATGGAAATGGTTCACATCCGCCAGCCCATTGGGATAAACCCGCGCCAGCAAAGGAGTGATGGCCGAAAGATCCGCGAAATCCTCCCAATCCAGAATGATGCCCCCGGCCCGTGCCATCGCAATCAAATGGATCAGCAGATTGGTCGAGCCCCCCGTCGCATTCAGCCCGACGATACCGTTCACAAAGGCGCGCTCGTCCAGGATGTCGCACACGGGGGTGTACGAATTGCCCAATGCGCTCAGGCCTAGCGCACGTCGCGCGCCCTCGGCGGTCAAAGCATCGCGCAAAGGCGTGCCCGGGTTGACGAAGGAGGCACCTGGCAAGTGCATCCCCATGAATTCCATCAGCATCTGATTGGTGTTTGCTGTGCCGTAAAACGTGCAAGTGCCCGGCCCGTGATATGCTGCCATTTCCGAGGCCAGCAGCTCTTCTCGCGTCGCTTCGCCGGCAGCATAGCGCTGGCGCACCTTGGATTTGTCATCATTGGATAAACCACTGGTCATCGGACCCGCAGGCAAGAAGACAGATGGCAAATGGCCAAAGGATTGCGCCGCGATAATCAGACCGGGCACGATCTTGTCACAAACCCCCAGGTAAACTGCCGCGTCAAACGTGTTATGGCTGAGCGCAACACCGGCGGCCAAAGCGATCACATCGCGTGAAAACAGGCTCAACTCCATGCCTGCCTCGCCTTGTGTGACCCCGTCGCACATCGCCGGAACGCCGCCCGCGACCTGCGCTGTGCCGCCACTGTCCCGAACTGCTGCACGGATCAGGTCAGGATACCGCTCAAACGGCTGATGTGCCGATAACATGTCGTTAAACGCGGTCACGATTCCCAAATTGCCGCCAGCCCCTTGCGCCAGACGATCCTGATCTGCCCCAGCCGCAGCAAAGGCATGGGCCTGCCCCGAACAGCTTAGATGCGCGCGCGCAGGCCCTTTGGATTGCGCCGCTGTCATCCGAGACAAGTACCGCGCTCGGCTTGCTTGACTGCGCTCTATGATACGCTCGGTGACTTTTTCGATTGTTTCATGCAATACCAAAATGGCCTCCTATGCCGCAGCTCTGCTGTCTCGTATGCGCCACGATCGGCTCCTGATAGCGCTAACAATCCTGCTTTACAACGTTGAAACAACACCCTGTCGCGCGCCGCTGAAGAAAAGTGCCCGTACCCTCGGGCCCAGTGGCCTCTCAATTCTCTTGATCGGCTCACAACGCTGAGATACCTGCAAGCACATGTTGGACGATGCAGACGATATCCACGCCCTGTTCCAAGGCGCTCCGAAGTCGACGGAGTTCCGCAAGCTTCGCAAGCGCTTAGTACGTCAGGCCCGCGAAGCAATTGAGCAATATGGGATGATCGAACCCGGCGGTAAATGGCTGGTGTGCCTGTCCGGCGGCAAGGACAGCTACACATTGCTCGCTGTGCTATACGAATTGCAGTGGCGCGGTCTGCTACCTGTCGAGTTACTTGCATGCAACCTTGATCAGGGACAGCCGGGCTTTCCCGCCACTGTCCTGCCTGCGTTTTTGACAGAGCGCGGTGTGCCGCACCGAATCGAGTATCAGGACACCTATTCCATCGTCACTGATAAGGTGCCCGAGGGGCGCACATTTTGCGCCCTGTGTTCCCGCTTGCGTCGCGGTATTTTGTACCGAATTGCGCGCGAAGAAGGCTGCACGGCCGTCGTTCTCGGCCATCACCGCGACGATATTCTCGAGACGTTCTTTATGAACCTGTTTCACGGCGGAAGACTGGCAACGATGCCACCGAAGCTGTTGAACGAAGAAGGGGATTTATTTCTGTATCGACCCCTCGCCCATGTGGCAGAGGCCGACTGCGAACGTTTTGCACAGGCTATGCACTACCCAATTATCCCCTGCGATTTATGCGGCTCTCAAGACGGGCTGCAACGCCAACAGGTCAAACGGATCCTCGACGGGTGGGAAGCCAACAGCCCCGGTCGCCGTCAGGTCATGTTCCGCGCCTTGATGAATGCGCGCCCTTCGCACTTGCTCGACGAGAAGCTCTTTGACTTCGCTGGGCTGGCAAGAACAAAGTCAGAACAATTCGAAACAGAATCCCGGCCACCGACGCTACGCGATTAATAAGTAAATCACGCTGAACACGTAGCACTCTTGCAAGTAAATGCGATGAGGTAGCGTGTGTCACACATCGAAAAATCCGGATTAATCAGCACATTACAAGCTTGGGCAATGGAATCGACCCGCTCAACTCTCCTGATTTACTTCATTCCTGCCGTCAGCCTTCTGGCGTATTGGGTGGCAGGAGAAGCAGGACTGATCAGTGCAGCCCTCGTTTTTCCAATGCTGGCTGGCGGTCTGTCACTAATGCGCCACGACGCGGACCCGACAAGGAACAAAGGCGGTGCCGCCAGACTCATCGGTACAGAGGGCTTTGGTCGACTCGCAACCACAGAACTGGAAACGTGCCGCACCGAAGGTCGGAAAAGCGCTGTTTTCATGGTCCGCTTCGACGATTTCGACCAGCTGGTCGAACGACATGGGCAAGGCGCAGCCGATAGCGTTATGGAACAAGCCGCGCTGCGTCTTCGCTCAACACTGCGCAGCGACGATATCTTGGGGGGATTGGGCGCTGACGGTTTCGCAATCTGCTTGGCTGCGCAACCCGCTCTCGATCTTGAAATTTGCTTACAATTGTCGGGACGCTTTTCCGCAAGTCTCGAAGAGCCGTTCGCTGTCGATGGCGTCAGTATCTATGCCTCTGCCTGCCTTGGATTCTGCCAACTGGGCCGGGAAACCGCAAGAACCGTGCTGAAAAACGACGTGCCGCTTCCACAGTCAAAGCGAGACCCCGTAGTTTCATGTGCAGAAATCGCGCTAGAAGCAGCAAGAACGCACGCCCCTGCCGCAATTCGCGCATACGCACCCGAGATGAAAGCGCGGCGAGTCCCCGCGGCCAGTTCAAATCAAAATGTTGTAATGGCACTGGAAAGCGGAGAAATCGTACCTTGGTTTCAACCACAAATATCCACGGACACCGGCCGGATCACTGGCTTTGAATGCCTTGCGCGTTGGGTAGACCCTGAACGCGGGCCGGTCTCCCCTGCGGAGTTTCTGCCTCAACTGGAAGCCGCAAACAAAATGCCGCGGTTGCTTGAAGTAATCCTTTATCACGGTCTTATCGCTGCGAAAGCTTGGGACGAGGCCGGTCTCGACGTGCAGCACGTCGGAGTGAATTTTTCGTCTGTGGAACTCAGCGACCCCGGCCTTGTCGACAAGGTGCGCTGGGAACTGGACCGGTTCGAATTGTCGCCAGATCGTCTCGCCGTTGAGATTCTCGAAACCGTTGTAGCCCAAGGGCCCGACGACGTGATCACCCGGAACATCAAAGGCTTGGCTGACATGGGTTGTCAGATCGATCTCGATGACTTTGGTACAGGCCACGCGTCGCTCGCTTCAATTCGCAGGTTTAGCGTCGGGCGTATCAAAATTGACCGATCATTCGTAATGAAATCGGACCGTGATCCAGAACAACAGCGTATGATCAAGGCGATACTGACAATGGCTGAACGGTTGGATATGGAAACTCTGGCCGAAGGTGTAGAAACCGTTGGCGAACACGCTTTGCTTGCTCAGCTTGGCTGCACGCATGTGCAAGGCTTTGGGATCGCTCGGCCCATGCCGTTTGACCAGACGGTTGAATGGATTCGCGCCCATAACGCTAAGCTGGAGGACACTCCGAAAATCGGCAGAAGCGCGCGGTGATCCAGAGCAAGCTGACGTTCAACAGCCCGTGCGCATGAGAGTGATTTGCCGCGCTCACATCTTCTCCTGAGAATATTCTCTGGTCAGGGCTAGCATTCTCCCTGACAGGAACACATTTGCCCTAAAGGCCTTGACCTTTGGGGCCGTCTCGCGTTTGTGACCGAGAAGTTTTATTCCGGCGATAGGGTACTTTCCGACATGGATGACCAGAACAAAAATCTCATTCTGGCAACAGCTCTCAGTTTCCTTGTCATTCTGATCTGGTTTGTTCTGTTCCCGCCGCCCGAACCAGAAAACCTAGCCAATGAGCCCATCCCCGCACAATCCGAACAGTCGGTAACGACCGAGGGTGACACCGCTGCAATTCCAAGCGCAGCCGGTGGCACCGCTTCAGTCCAATCTACTGTCGCAACAGACGCCGAAACTCGTGAAGCGTCGCTCGAAACCGCTCCGCGTATTGCGATTGAAACACCGCGTCTGACCGGGTCGATCTCACTCGTCGGTGGCCGCGTCGATGATTTGTCGCTGATCGATTACAAAACCTCGCTGGGCGAAGATGCCGAGACTGTCACGATGCTCTCTCCAGTTGGCAACGCAGGCGCTTACTATGCGCTCTACGGCTGGGCTCCCGGCGCAGGGCTGGCACCAGATCAAGTCCCCGGCCCGAACACCGAATGGACGACAACCGAAGGCGCAGCGCTGACGCCAACATCGCCCGTCACCTTGCGCTGGGAAAACAGCGCAGGCCTGACCTTCTTGCGAGAGATGCGCATTGACGAAGACTACATGTTCAGCGTCACCCAAACCGTTGAAAACACAGGCGCAAGCGCCGCAACCCTCGCGCCATACGGCATCCTTGCCCGCCACGGCGAGCCTGTGGATCTGAAGAACTTCTTCATCCTCCACGAAGGCGCAGTTGCCATGTTCGACGGCGAATTGTCCGAAACCGACTATGACGATTTCGAAGCCGCAGGTGCGCATCAAGCAACACAAGTCGCAGAAGGCGGCTGGATTGGTTTCACGGACCACTACTGGATGACCACGCTCATCCCTCAAACGGGCCAGTCGTTTGAAGCCAGCGTATTTCGCGACAC
>CAZPXE010000074.1:0-9368 GCA_964590545.1 uncultured Rhodobacterales bacterium
CTAAACAATCGCTAAGTCGATCCATGATTTGCCTTCCATAGGGTCGCCATAGCTGGCGATGAAAATCTGGTAATCGCCGAAATCCACCGTTCCGTTGCCGTCAAAATCGGCGGCGGCAGCGAGGGGGGAGTTGGCCGCGGGTTGGTTGAAAACGCTGGCCAAAAGCGAGAAATCGGTGAAGCTGATCAGCCCGTCATCGTCGAGGTCCTGGTCAATGATATTGCCATAGCCATCGCCATTGCTGTCGATTTGATCCGGGTTGGCCACGTCAATCGCGTTGTCTCCCGCTATTTCCAGATAGCCAATATCCTGCACCCCGTCGCCATCGCTGTCGCGCAGAACGGTGGTGGTGAAGGTTTGTTCGGTGCGCGTGGTCCCGTCGCTGGCCGAGACTTGCAGGTCCACGACCGCCGAGCGTTCCTCTGGGCCAGAGAACAGGAAGCTGTCGATATCCACGTCGCTGCGCAGCGCGACTTCGCCGGTGCCCGCGTCAATGTCGAACAGCTCTGCGCTGTCACTGTCGAGGCTGTAGGTAAGCGCGTCGCCGTCTGCATCCGTGGCAAGGGCGGTAAAGGCGACCGCGCCGGGGGCCGCAATCACATAGATATCTTCCGCCGGGGCGAAATCAGGGGCGCTATTTTCCAGCGTGATGCGGTAAGTGATCGTGCCAGCGCTATCCGCATGGTCGAAGAAATGCAGTCGATCTTCGTAGATCGCAACGCCGCCCTCGGTAAATGTCCGGTCGGTTTGCCACAGATTATCGAGGTTGAATTCGCTCACCGTTTCAAAGCCCTCACCGTCAATCTCGACCCGCTGGACCGAGGCGATGCGGGCCTCTTCCGAGAGGGGATCGATCAGGTTGGCATAGAACCAGCCGCCCTGTTGGGCGACCTCGATGCTGGTGCCACCGCCGCTTTGCCCGGCGGAGCTCGCTAGCCCGATCGTGACGTCCGCATCCCCGCCTTCGCTAAAATAGACCCGGTCAGGAAGCGAGTTCGTATCGGCAATATCATTGACCAGAAAGTCCGGCCGCCCATCATCCGCACTTGGCAGGCCCGCGTCCACGACGTGCACAAGCTCGCGAATGGTAACGTCGGTGATCAGAGACAGATCCTCATTGCCCAGACCGTTCACATGCCGGAAGCTGGCCGAATAGTCCGAGAACACACCTTGAAGCGAGGATTGCAGGCTCCAGACCGCTTGGGCGGTCTCGCCCGCGCCCAGATCACCAAAGTCAGCAAGAAGGGTGGGCTGGATCGCTTCGCCATTCACGCTGGCCCCAATGATAGAGAAATCGACCAACAGGCCCTTTTCGTTCTCGATGATCTTGGGCTGCGCGGAGGCGATGGACAGGTCTGTCGCCTCACCCGGCCCGGCATTTGTGACGCGCACGCCCAGCGAGAAAGGAACAGCGTCCTCGATCTCGTCCGTGAACGGGTCATCGCCAAACACGTCGCGGCTTTGGAAATAGTCCAGTTGAAGTTCGGGCTGCGGCAGGACAGTGACCGGCTCGCGCGTCAGATCGGCGGTGACGGTGACGCCATTCTCGGTATAGGACAGCGTGCCGCCGATGGTGTATTCGGTTGGCCCAACAGGTGCGGCAAGGCGGCTGGGCAGGATTGTAAACTCAACCGAGCCGTTCTGACCCGAGGCCAGAATACCGGCGCCATCAATGCCCGTCAGCCCGTCGATCACAGGATCGAACACGCCAAAGACGTTTTCTTCGACCAGATTGCCATCCGCATCGCGGATTTGGAGGACGATTTCCACATCGCTCAGCGCGGTCGGCCCGACATTGTCGATCTCAAGCGAGCCGACAAAGCCCTGCCGGGTCAGCGCCACATCCTGTTGAATAGACAAACGCACCTGCGCACAGGCTGCGCCCGGAGGTGGTGCGCCAAGCGCATTGGCGGCGTCGTCGGCGGTGCTGAGCCGATCATTAATGCTGTCGGTCAACGAGGCGTAGCCATTGGCGAGGGCGGTGTCTTCTGCCGTGGCAATCTCATCCAGCAATCGGTTCAGCGAGGTCGCATCTTGGAACACTTGCGAGGTCTCGTCATCGGTCCCATTGTTTACCAGACGGTCGAACCACAGATCAAACAGCGCCTCCCGATCACCGAGGGTGATCTCGTCGGGCAACTCACGCGACAACAGGTCGGTCCGTTGCGCTTCGGTCAGCAGGGTGTCCTCGTCAAAACTGGCGCGCATCATGTCGAAGAAGTCCTGATAGAACTGCTTCACACGCGCGTCGTCCATATTGTCGATCCACACGTCGCCACCAAGGAACACTTCGCCCAGTTCAGCGAGCAATTCGATATCTGAAATGACGGCAAACGTGTCGCTGGCGACCCCGCCAAGCTGGTCGATGGTGAACAAAAGCCCGCGCAGATCAGCGATGTTTTCGCGCAGACCGGCCTCTTCGGTCTCGGTCAACTCGCCCGTATCAACAAGGTCTTGTAGCGCATCACGCAGAGCGCGGGCCTCATCTTCGATCCCAAGCGCCGCGGTGGCCGTCTCGATCCCGTCCTGCGCCGCGATGAAGTCGCGATAGGCTTGCTTGACAGTCTGGAACGCCTCCACAAACGCCTCGCTATAGGGCATGTCGGCAGGCGCTTCGGTGTTTCTGGCAAGGCCGATGGACTCAAGGAAGGGAATATCGCCTTCAAGCAGGTCGTCCAGCGGGTCCACGATATCGTTGATCGGCCCAAGAATATCGCCCGCTGCGTCCCCAACCCCTTGCACCGTTTCACCGATATCCGTGATCGTTTCATCGCCAAGGAAATTGCCAACAGCGGTGATGCAAGCACCCGCCTGCGAGATCGTGTCGACGATCGGCAGAACGTCATCCAGAAAATCGTCGAAATCATCCAGCGCGTCGATCCCCCGTTTGAGACCGCGAGAGGCTGCGAGAAACCCAATTTCGGTGCTCGCCGACGGTGCTGGCAAGCCGGTTCCGAATGTGAGGAAATCAGCAACCTGCAGAGCGAGCTGAACATGCGGAGGCAGCGGCAGCAGCGGGGCGCAATCGAAGATCACGCGCAGCAGGTCGCAAACATCGATGACAGAAGTTGCAGGCACCAGCGAAACGACTGGAATGCCGCCATCACCTGATGTGACGGTGCGCGGGGGTGGGCGGAAGCTGAACGGTGTGCCGCAATTGCCTTCAACATTGGCGTAAGAGATGCCAAGCGCCTTGCCCACAGTGTAATCTGCGCAAGGGAACTCGTACGATAGCAAGCCGTTGATAAAGCACGGGATAAACCCAGCCGACGACGCGGCTCCTCCCCCTACGATGCCGGTCGATGCTGCGAGCAACGCGGTGCCATCTCCTTCCAGCGCAGTAGAGGCCGCGACGCTGTTTTCATCCCCGGTGCGCACAACCCGCACGGGGATGGTGACCGAAGATTTCGCATCAAGCTCACTCAGGCCATCAATCAGCGGTTCAATTTCGTACCACGGGTGAGAGCCGAGATTGAGGTTCAGGTTCTGCGCAGTGATCAGCCCTTCATTGGTCACGGTCAGGTTGATGGTTTTCTCATCCCCGATGGTATCGAGATCGAACACATCAATGACGGCCGGTTCCAGAACGACCACGGGTTGCGGCACGTTGGTGGTAAAGGTGCTCTCGATTTCAACGACATAGCGGTCTTCGAATGCGATTTCCTCGACCGACCACGTGTATGACACCGTTTGCTCGGACATAAAGGTTTCGAACTCGACGGTGCGGCCAGGCAGCACTTCAATCGTTGCAGTGCTACTATCGTGGCCGTCCGAGCGCACATCCACGCGATAGATGCCCGCGGTGAGATCCGGGAAACTGATATCGCCATCCACATCCGTGGCAGAGGCAACGACCGCATTGGTGAAGAAATCGCGGATCGTGACAGTGGCGTCTTGAACCTTTTCTCCCGTCTCGGTGAGGAACGTCTTCTCGGACACGAGGCTGACATTGAGCGCGCCGGTTTCTGACGAGGTGGTGATGAAGTCAAAGGGCACAAGGATTTGCGCATCGACGCTGCTGACGACCAGCGCCCCTTCGAAATTGCCCAAGGGCACAGTGTCATCAGGGGTTAGGCTGAAGGTCAGATCAAAACTCTCGCCCGCATCCAGAGAAGGCAGGTCGGCATTGACGAGTGACAGGAAATCGATACCCGCAGGCAGGCTCACCTCCAGATCACCCGTGGCCGCGCCGCCTATGTTGGTGACTTCGACCGTCAGCAGGGTTTGATCGCCAAGCACAATCGCGCTGCTCAGATCGCCTTCGGTGATCGCCAGTTGCGGCACCAGTTGGATGACCGAAACAGAGACGTCCGCCGATGCGCTTGCGCCTTCGGTAGACGAGAAGGAGACGGTGAAGTCGTCACCGGGCAAAGCAGTGCCCGCATCGGCGTTGATATCCAGCGTGACCGCCAAAGCCGCATCACCGTCCAAAGTCGTCGGCACCGCTGATACGATCGAAGCGCTGAGCCCCTCGGCCACCCCGTCGATTATGGGGGTCAGGCCAGAGATATCGAGAGCAGAGAAGTTTTCTAGCGTCAGGGTGGCTTGCACGGTTCCGCCTTCGGCAACCGAAGTGCTGATGCGCTCGCGGGTAAAGCCCATGCCAAACACATTGACGAGCGCTTCGGCGCTGCTGTCTTCTTCCGGCACACCGGGGTGCCGGGCCGAGATCAGTGTTGCTCCAGCCGAGCCGGGTAAGGTGTCCACGTCGATATCGAAGAACCCATCCGCGTCTGTAAACGCATTGAAACTCCGCGCGATGCCTCCTGTGACGAGTTCGACAGTGACAAACTCAAACGCCTCGCCGTCACCTGTGGACGTATCAACGGCGCGCCCTGAAACGGTGAAGCTTTCGCCCGATATGGCAGAGGTCGGCGCACCAAGGATCGCTGCTGTGTAATTGGCGGACACGGTGAGCAGATCAGAGACGGCGATGTTATTCGCCTCGCTTTCCTCAGACACCACGTCTTCGGGGTCAAGCTCGACGATCAGTCGGTAATCGCCGGGCTGCTCAGGCAGGGTAATACGCGCGGAACGCTCGATGCTGTCGCCGGGGTCCAGATCGCCGCTGAAGCTGAGGGTGCGCAGGAGAATATCGTCGCTGCTCAGCACATCATCTGCGCTGAGCCAAAGCCGTTCGATTACCGTGTCGCTCAAGATGGCGGCGCCGTCATTGCTGACGGTCCAGGAAGCGGTCGCGAAGTCCTCGCTTTGCCCATCCGGCAGGGCGGCGGCGGTGGCAACAATATCGGGCTGCGGTCCAGGAGTTACCGTGACGGTGGCCGTGGCGGTGGCGCTTTCGCCCGAGCTGTCGGTAACGGTATAGGTAAAGCTGTCGGTCCCGACAAAACCGTTCAAAGGTGTGTAAGTCACTGTATTGCCGTCGAATGTGACGGTGCCGTCCATCGCCTCGCCGACCCCCGTGACCAAGAATGTATCGCCTTCGGGATCGGTGTCGTTGGTCAGCACCGCGATGTCGACCGGAGTTCCGGTTTCAGTTGTGGCGGTGTCATTGGCGACGCTCGGTGCATCCGGTTCCGGCGTGATCGTCAGGGTGACAGTCGCTGTCGCTTCGTCGGTGCCATCGCTGGCGCTGTAAGTGAAGCTGTCGGTGCCGTTGTAGTTTGCGTTCGGCGTATAGGTGAAACTTCCATCGACGTTTTGCTGAACCGAACCATTGCTCGGGCCCGTCACAAGAGTGGCGCTTAGGCTGTCATCTGCATCGGCGTCGGTGTCATTGCCCAGCACATCAATCTGTACCGACCCATCTTCGGCCACGCTCGCAGCGTCATCTACCGCTATGGGCACCGTGTTGGGGCCAGTCACGGTGACGGAAACCGTTGCGCTAGACGTTGCGCCCGCACTATCGGTTACTTCATATGTGAAGCTGTCCGAAGCCGTGTCGCCCTTCGCCAGTGTGAATGCGCCATTGGGATCATAGCTAAGCCCGCCGCCGGGGGCGACAGAGACGACAGCGCCGCTGGCAAGTGTGATCGGGCCGGTTTGGCCGTCAATCGCGGTAATCGTCAGGGGCAGCACTTCGGGATCCACGTCATTGCCACGGGGATCAAAGCTCAGAACCTCATCGGCGAACGTGCCGACTTGGTCATCTCCGGCAACAGGCGCATCGTTGCGCCCTTCAATGGTCAATGTGACCGTCGCAGTGGACGTCAGGCCCGTATTGTCGGTGATGTCATATGTAAACTGCTCTTGAGCAGAGCCACCTTCCGCCAGCGCCTCATAGCCCTGATTGGGCTCGAACCGCAGATCGCCCGCAGCAGAAACGGTTAGCAACCCGGCCCCAAGCGCAATTTGTTGGCCCACGGCGGCGGATTGGCCGTCGATTGCCGTCACAGTGAAACTTGCGCCGGCATCCACGTCCTCATCCACGCCGTTGCCATTGTCTGAGAACAGATTGCCCGTAATCTCACTCGCGTCTTCATTCGTGGTGAATTGGTCCGCGCGTGCGTCCGGCGCGTCATCTGCACCTTCGATTGTGATCGTAAGGGTTGCGATATCGCTCGCATCCTGCGGGTCAATGACCTGATAGACGATCTCTTCGCTCGCCGACTGGCCAGTGATAAGGTCTTGATAAGCCCCGTTTTGCGAAAAGAGGATGTTGCCATCCTCATCCAACTCCAGTGTCGCGCCGGAGGCCAACGTGATGATCTGATCGGCGGGTATGCCATCAATCAGATCAACAACAAACGGGCCGGAATCCACATCATTTGCGCGCACGTCGATCGCGGTTGGCGCATCATCTTCGCTGAAGGTCACGGTGTCGTCATTGGCGACCGGCACCACATTGAAGGAGCCAATATCGATCAGACCGCCATCAAGCCCTTGCTTGAAATCGAAAAAGTTATCTCCGGGGTCCACATCTTCCAACCCGAAGATCAAACCCGTTTCTTCATCAACTGTCGTTTGCAGCACGTCATATAGCTGCGCCATCGTGTCGGTGTTGTTGTTATAGAACCAACCTGTATCGAGCGTGTTGTCGCCGAAACCAGCGCGAGGTCCGGACGTCACATTGCCAGAGCCATCGGTAATGTAGGTCGTGACGTTTGAGAAATTTCCAATACGAATGCCGCCAACCTGTAACCAGTTCTGGTTGAAGTCGAAATTGCCCGAAGCAGTATCCGCGTCCCGTACTGTCAAACGGACGCCGACCTCAGAAATACCGCCCCCAAGCGCGTCGATTACTTCCTGTGTTAGGCCATTCAAAGTGCCGATGGTGCCCACGGTGGAGTTGAAAAACCCTTCGAACAAGGATGAGGCGGAAAGTTGCGCGACCACGCGCGCCCCGCTAACGCCAACAAGGTCCAGAACGACCCCGCCAACCTCAGTGACCGCTTCGGGAACTTCGCCGTAGATGGTGGGGGAGGTGGTATTGACTGACATGACTTCTCCGTTGCGCCGGGGCGCTTAACTGGATTGCGGTTAGTTATGTGCAGGGGCCGGATCAGACGGGTCCAGCTCCCCGAAGAATGAAAAATTAGCTACGTCGCAAGCGCCGGGCTGCAGCAAGCCCTGCAAGGGCAAAACCAAGCAACAGCGATGAGGCAGGCAGCGGGATCGGCGCGGCAGGCACGCTGACGGCAAAACTGCTGGACCCGGTGATGTTAAGCCCTGCCGGGGTGGCCGGGAACGCAGCATAAAGCTGAGCAAAATCCGCAGTCGCAGGCGCGAACCCGAGCGACGTCACGCCAGCGCCAATAACATCAAAGAAGAACTGTGCCACGGTCACACCGCTGCCAGTAACCAATGCGCTGCCCGGAATAATTGGGAATGGCGAAGTACCGGTAATATTGAGAACATCGAAGCCGCCAGAATTCTCAGCCCCTTGACTAGACAGAAGCAACGCGGGGTTGAACGACGTACTGGTATAATCGATGACGCCGGAATCGAAGGTTAAGTTGGTTGCAAAACCCGACAGCCCAGCCCCGCCTTCATCGTCAAAGAGCAACGAGACCGAAAAGCTATCGCCTACCGACAGGCCACTCAGCGCTTGATCTGGAACGAGGGTCAAGGACGCAGCGTTTACACCGGCACAAACCGAAAGGGACACCCCCAAAGCCAATGCGACAGGGTGAACAATTTTTTTGACAATTTTTGGAAAAAGACTCACCTTAGCCCCCTTACTATACCCACGAGCAAGTATTCCCGTTTTAATTGAAGCGTCAAGCGCGTTGTAACTTGGGTTTTCTTTTTGAGAAAACGCCATCGGCGGAACACGGGAGTGGACCGCCCGATTAGAGCCTGCGAAGGTCTGGCGAAGCGGCGCAAGTCAAGCAGTCAACCTGCCGCAATCGAAGCCAAAAGTGTTTCAGTGGTCCATGAGGTGACCGGCTTCTGAGTGGACGCAACGGATCGTCGAAGTGAGAGCGATAAGGCTCAGCAAACCACCTATCCTTGAATATTCTTTCGATGGATTGACGCCGACGGCATTCGCCACTTAAATCTTGGACCAATTGATATAAATTTTGTCACACGCGCATCCCGGCGTTAGACGTCACAAGGACTAATTATGCCTATTTTCACACTAAATGCGTTTCGCATTACTGCATCCGAGTATTTCGACCTGACAGATCCCGGCGCGGTTGCAAGCGGGTCCGTTTTGCCACTCGGTGCGCCGTCATCCGGTAAGTTTGCAGATGCAAATGATGATTTCCTTGATCTGAAAATGACGACTGACACCTCTGTCTCTGTCGCGGGCACGACCCTTGGTCCGATCACGGATGTCGATTTTCATATCATTGATAATCAAACCAACCCATCGGGCGACTCGTTCCGCATGGCGGCGCTGTCCTTTAGCAGCACGACAGATATCGTTCTGGTCCAGATGAATACGGCTGACAGTTTTATCAACGATCCAATCCCGACAACGGACAAATTTTCGTCCACATCAGGGTTCGGCTCGGGGGCGCTGATCTCGTTCATTCCAATTGTCGACCCTGTCATCACCGGCGGCGGCACGGCGCTACAGGAAACTTGGCTGGAATCGAACACCTTCACCGTCTTTGAAAACTTCAACGCCACCGACCCGCAAGGGGACACCGAAGGCAGCGGGCTGACATGGTCGATCTCTGGTGGGCTGGATGCGTCGCATTTTGGGATTGTCAGCTCAAGCGGCGCGGCGTTTTGGAACTTCTTCCCGGATTTCGAAAACCCGACCGACGACAATGGCGACAACGTCTATGAGTTGACGGTACGTGTGACCGATGATGACGGGAATTTCGACGAACAGGACGTGGAACTCACCGTTCTGGACGCGGACGAAGACCCTGTCATCACCGGCGGCGGCTCGGTTTTTCAGGAAACTTGGCTGGAATCGAACACCTTCACCGTCTTTGAAAACTTCAACGCCA
>CAZPXE010000074.1:9468-11495 GCA_964590545.1 uncultured Rhodobacterales bacterium
CAGGAAACTTGGCTGGAATCGAACACCTTCACCGTCTTTGAAAACTTCAACGCCACCGACCCGCAAGGGGACACCGAAGGCAGCGGGCTGACATGGTCGATCTCTGGTGGGCTGGATGCGTCGCATTTTGGGATTGTCAGCTCAAGCGGCGCGGCGTTTTGGAACTTCTTCCCGGATTTCGAAAACCCGACCGACGACAATGGCGACAACGTCTATGAGTTGACGGTACGTGTGACCGATGATGACGGGAATTTCGACGAACAGGACGTGGAACTCACCGTTCTGGATTCAGCCCCGGTGGCCCAGCCAGACAGTTTTGGCGTTGCAGAAGACGGAGCCCGGAGCGGCAATTTCCTTGTAGATAACGGAAATGGGGCGGATTTCGATCCTGAAGGCGAAGCTCTGAAAATCTCGCAAACGGGGCTGTTCAATACAGATCACGGCACCATCAACGTCTTCTCCCTCGGCCAGTTCATTTATAATCCAGATGTGAATTTCAACGGCACGGATACCTTTACCTACCGCGTCGAGGATACGAATGGCACCGAAAGCGATGGGGTTGCTACCTTCACCGTCGCGCCTGTCAATGATGCGCCTGCCATTACCAATCCTAGCCTGTCCTTCTCGATGGAGGAGAATGGTTTTCTCGCCGGAACGGTGACCGCGTCGGATGTGGATGCGGGCGCGTCACTGACCTTTTCGATTGCTGGCGGCGTGGATGCAGCACAGTTTCAGATCGGTGCGAGCAGCGGTCTGTTGTCCTTCATCAACGCGCCGGATTTCGAAGCCGCATTGGATCAAAACGGGGACAATGACTACGAAGTGTTGGTGCGAGTCTCAGATGGGATCCTGACCGATCTGGCCCAGTTTGTCGTCACGGTCACCGATGATCCGAATGAGACATCTGGCGTGACCATCCTTGGTACATCAGGTGCGGATGTGGTTGATGCCACGACCAGCCCGGCGGGCCAGCCCCTGCCCACGGCGCTGGATGACGTGATCCGGGGCTTTGGCGGCAATGATGAGTTGCACGGGCTGGCAGGCAATGACCTGATCGAAGGCGGCGGCGGGAGCGATATCCTGCTGGGCGGCGATGGCGATGACACGCTGGATGGCGGCGCGGGCATCGATGCGGTCAGCTATGTGGGCCATACCGGACGGGTCGTCGTCTCGCTCAATGCGGGCGGGAACACGTTGCAGGGGGTCGACACGTTTATCGATGTAGAAAACCTGATCGGTACCCGCTTCAACGACCGCCTGACCGGAGATCAGGGCGACAACGAAATCTGGGGGCGCGCAGGTAATGACGTTTTGATCGGCCTCGGCGGCGATGACGTGCTGCACGGCGAGGGTGGCAATGACACGCTGAACGGAAGCGGGGGGGATGACATCCTCAACGGCGGTGCAGGCGATGATATCATTGACGGGGTCGGCGGGCGCGACACGCTGAACGGTGGTGCTGGCAATGACGAGCTGATTGGTGGAGTTGGTGTCGATGAGATCAATGGCGGGACAGGTGACGACGACGTCTTTGGCAACTTTGGTGTCGACACGATCAGCGGCGGCGACGGAGACGACAATATCCGCGCTGACGGCTCTGGCGATATCGTATCAGGCGGTGCCGGGCGCGACCGTCTCGTTGGCGGCAATGGCAAAGACACGCTTTGGGGCGGTCAAGGCAACGACATCCTTTTCGGCGGCGGCGGACATGGCAACGGCGACGGACTGCGGGATGTGTTCGTGTTTAAGTCAGCGGCGAATGGCGGCGGCGGCTTCGACATTATCCGCGACTTTGAAAACAACGTTGATAAGATCGATATGACAGAAAGCGGCTATGTCACAGCAGCGGACGTAATCGCAGACGCCTCGCAAGTTGGCGCAAATGTGGAAATCAATTTCGACTTTGGCGGTCTTCTGCGTATCAACAGCTTCACGTTAGCTGATCTGAACTCCGGTGATTTCCTGTTCTAAGCGAAGATCAATTTCGTCTGATGTTCGAAAGGAAAAAGGTGGCGGACCGAGGAGGA
>CAZPXE010000075.1:0-11327 GCA_964590545.1 uncultured Rhodobacterales bacterium
CAACAGCGCTGAAGGAGTTACAGGGTTGGAAGCTGGTGAAGTCCAAGCGCGAATTGGGGGATCGGCGGGATCATTTCACCTCTGTCCGGGACATGTTTGATCTGGTGAATGTCGTCATCGAAGGTCGGCGCGAGCGTGAGTTCACCCCCACCCTTGCCGCTCTGCGCGAAGTGCAGGACGAAGCCGCCGCCGATGGCACGCCCGACAAGATCCAAGGGCGGATCAAAGAAACGCTGGATACGATGCAGATGTTTGAAGACTGGTATGGCGATGTGATGCGCCTGCCGCGCGGCGTGCAGCTGACTGCGTTGAAACTGGGCGCCAAGATCGCGCGGTTCCTGCCAAAGTCGAAGACGGACACGGAGACCTAGCCGGGCAAACTCTCAAAAAAATTTGCCCTCTAATTTCACAAATTACAGAAATATCATCAAACACACGAAACACGGAAAGAGTTGAAGATGCTGCACCAACGTTATTCCAGCCCGTTTATCTATTCTGATTTTAACCGTTTGAAGGAGTATCCTAAGATGGAACCCGCTGCACCTCACCCGTACCCATTGCATATCTGGCCTTTTGTGGGCGCGCTGATCAGCGCACCTTTGCTGATCGGGATATTGTTTTTCTGGGTCTATCTGATCCCCGTCTTTGCAATTGTCATAGGCGGCCCCGTCTATCTGATCGTCGGTGCGCCGATCTTGCTTTGGTTCCTGCCGCGATATGGGCACCACCCCATCTTGATCGCTGTCCTTGCCTTTGCCGCAAACGCGGCGCTGCTGGGGGCCTGTTATCTCGGGGCGGTGATCTGGCCCGAGAGCGAACTGCAAGACTTCGTGCCCTTTTTGATGTTTGGACTGATCTTCGCGCCGCTCTGGGGCGCTGCATTCGGGGTTCTGTACGGCAGGATGATCAGGCCAGGGCAAGGTGCCCAGCCGAGTTAAATCAACCAATGACGAGGAGTTAAGATTATGTGCCAACAGGAAAAACCCCCGAAAGGTGTGCGTTGGGATGATCTGACCTCCCTACGCCGCCGAGACGTGCTGCATGAACTCACCCTGCCGCTGCCGTGGCTGATCGGATCGCTGGCGCTTTACACCAGCCCGCTCTGGCCGCTTGGGTTTGTCGCCAGCTTCATGTTCTTCCTCTGCGCGCTGCGGCTGAACCATGAGGCGATCCATGGCAATCTCGGCCTGCCCCGGCGCTGGGATTACCGCGTGATGCATATGCTGAGTGCGATCATGCTTGGCTCGAACCACGCGGACGCGTTTTGCCATCTCAAGCACCACAAGCACGCGGGCGGGCCGGAGGATCATGAGGGGCATTGCAGCCATATGCGCTGGTATCAAGTTTTGGCGTATGGCCCGCGCTTTCCGGTGGATTTGAACGTCGCGACTTGGCGGCACGGGGGCGCGGCGTGGCGGCAACGGATGGTCATAGATTGGCTATGTATCGCGGGCGTCGCCGCGATCTGCGCGGCCATCAATGTGCATGCGCTTTGGATGCACCTGCTCGCCATGAGTATCGCGCAATGCCTGACTGCGTTCTTTGCCGTGTGGATCACCCATCAGGGCACCCTTGAAAGCGGTCTTGCCGGGCGTAGCCAGCGGGGCGTTTTGGCGAAGGTGGCGTATTTGATGTTCTACCACCGAGAGCACCACCTATTCCCGCGAGTCCCGGTCAGCCGATTGCCGCGCCTTGCAGATCGGTTGGATCGCCTGCCCGGCTATGCCGCAAGCCGGGTGCCGGTGGTGCCGTTATTGGATCGGGCGTAGGGCGGGGTTTAGCCCGCCGCCCGCTCAATAAGAGTAATCCGCGTAAATCCGCGTCAGATCCCCATCCCAATCGCCATGGTAGCGGTCGAGCAATTCGTCCGCTGCCGCCTTGCCGGTCTCCATCGACTCTTTCAAAGCGTTGAGGAAATGCGTCTCATCCGGGACGAGCCCGCCGGAGCCTGCCTGCCCGCGCGCTTTCAGCCCCGCTTCGGAGAGCGCCACGGTCTCGCGCGCCAGATCAAGCATGTTCACGCCATGGGTCTGCGCCGCCAACCCGTCCTTGGCCGCTGCTTGCCGCAGCGCTTCGCGCGTCTCGGCGTCCCAGCCTTTGGCCAAATCCCATGCGGCATCGAGCGCGCCTTGGTCATACATCAGCCCGACCCAGAACGCAGGCAACGCACACAGGCGACGCCAAGGGCCACCATCTGCGCCGCGCATTTCAATGTATTTCTTCACCCGCGCTTCGGGGAAAATCGTGGTCAGGTGGTCGGCCCAATCGGACAAGGTCGGCACTTCGCCCGGCAGAGCGGGCAGTTTACCGTCCAGAAAATCGCGGAAGGATTGGCCCAGCGCATCCACATAAGTCCCGTCGCGATAGACGAAATACATCGGCACATCGAGCGCGTATTCCACCCACGCATCGAAGCCAAAGCCATCTTCAAAGATGAACGGAAGCATCCCGGTGCGGCTGGCATCCAAGTGTTGCCACACCCGGCCCCGCCAACTTTTGTGACCGTTCAACTTGCCTTCGAAAAAGGGCGAATTGCCAAACAGCGCGTTGGCCACCGGCTGCAGCGCCACGGCGACGCGCATTTTCTGCACCATGTCCGCTTCGGACCCGAAATCGAGATTCACCTGCACCGTGCAGGTGCGCCGCATCATCTCACGCCCCGACGTGCCGACGGTCGGCATATAGGCGTCCATCAGCTTATAGCGGCCCTTGGGCATCAGGGGCATGTCCTCATGCATCCAGATCGGGGCAGCGCCAAGGCCGATAAAGCCAACGCCCGCTTTGTCCGCGATGTCTTTGACGTTGGCGAGGTGCTCATTCACCTCGTCACAGGTTTGGTGGATGTTTTCCAGCGGTGCACCGGACAGTTCCAACTGCCCGCCCGGCTCCAGCGAGATATTCGCGCCATCCTTAGTCAACCCGATCAGCTTGCCCTGCTCTTCCAACGGGGCCCAGCCATGGGCATCGCGCAGCCCTTCGAGCACAGTCAGGATCGAAGCAGGCCCGTCATAGGGGATGGGTGCAAGGCTATGTTTGTTGTAGCCGAACTTTTCGTGTTCGGTGCCAATGCGCCAATCATCCTTGGGCTTGCACCCGCTTTCCAGATAGCCCGCAAGCTGATCAAAACTTTCGATCGGCCCGCCGCCGGACTGAGGGATGGACATGACCCGCCTCCACGCGAAGTTTTCCGTCTGTATGGAGTGAGCGTTCCGCGCCCCGGTGTCAATGCGCAGCGGCAGTGCGAAGGCGCGCAATCACACAGACGTTTGTCGGTGTGTGGGCGCGCCCCGTTCGCCAGCGCTTACTTGGTGACGAAGACCTTGCCCGCCTGTTCCTTGGGCCAGCGGCCGTTGCCCTGCTGGATCACATGGACCAACTCATGGGCCAGCACTTTCTTGTCCTTGGCATGGCCGGGCTTGAGCAACACAAGGTCATCGCCCTTGGTGAAGGCCTTGGCTTTGATTTCCTTGCACAGGTCCGCCGCGTTGCCGCCGACATGCACTTTGACGTTCTTGAGCTTGGCGCCGGGGAAGATTTTTTCGAGCTCTTCCTTCACTTCCTTGTCCAGCTTGATTGCCTTGGTGCCTTCCAGCGCCTTTTCCAGCTTTTTGGCTTTCGGCTTCTTGCCTTTAAGTTTCTCTGCTGCTTCTTGAACGATCTTCGACATAATGACTTTCCCCAAATGATTTTCCGTGCGGCGTCCCTTTACCGCTCATCAAAAGCTAAGAAGCGCGGCGCGGCTGTTTAAGACGTCGCGTCAACTCTACGCCAAAACCTGCCGAAAATCGCGCTTTTTGCGCGGAAAATTGCCCGAACGTACGTTTGCGGCGGAATCTGCGCGGGTCAGCTATGCAAAACAGGGGGCGTTTGATGCGTTTTTTGCCAGATCACCGTGTCCTGCGCGGTGGCATCCTTTAGGACGCGCAGCATGCGCTGTGTGTTCAGCCCCGGCAGGCTGGCGAAGGCGTCAAACAACGCATCTGCGCCAGCAGCATCCATAGGGATATGCAGGGTGTTTTGCCCTGAGCTGAGCCGCCAATGCGGGCTTTGGCCGGATCGGATCAGGGCGAGGCAGTCCATCTCACGCAGGGGCATAACCCCGCCCGTGAGGGGGCCGAAATAGGTGACCTGCCCTTCATCTACATCCACCGAGCCCAGACCGCTGCCGCCGCCACTGCGGAACCGCCCGCGTTGCAGGCCCACAAAGGCCAGCGCCGCCCCGGTGCAGATCGCAACGATGCCAAGATAGCCCAGCAGACCGCCCGTGACGAACGCCCACCACAGCCCTGTCAGCGCCATTGCCGTGCCAAACAGCGACTCGCGCCATTTCCAGCCAAGTGCCTGAATTTCGGGCCTGATGAATGATGCCATGGGTGCTCTCCTTATTGTCCAAGTTAAGGGCTGGCCGCACGAGGTCCAAGAGGCGTTTTGACTTGCCAAGGCCGCGCCCTCCGGGTTTGAATTCTGCGTATTAAAAGGAGACGTATTGATGAGATACCTTTCACTGGCCTGCTTGGCGGCAACGACACTGACCGCTCAGGCGGCGTGGGCTGCACCAACCGATCTGACCACATGGGTTTCGGATAACCGGCCCTCCTTGGATGGCGGGTCATGGTCTGTGGCGCTGGATGGCCTGTCAGTTACGCAAGGCACAAACACCGATGTGCCGACCGTGTTCTACGAAGCCGGATCCAGCGCCCATAGCCAGTCGATTTCCGCAACGATGCGTATTTCGAACAATGATGACGACATTGCCGGATTTGTGCTGGGTTATCAGACAGGTGAGTTCACCGCGGCCAGTGCCGAATACTGGCTGCTGAGTTGGACGGCGGGGACCAATGGGTCCTCCACCCCGGGTCTGAGCCTTCAGCATGTCGTCGGGGAAGTGCTTTCGTCGACCAGCCTGATCAATGGCTTGGGCCCGGTGCAGTCGGTCACGGCTGCGATGACGCTGGGCAGTACCGGATGGGCGCGCGACACGACTTATGCATTTGATGTCAAGTTTCGCCCGGATTCGCTGGATGTCACGGTCGATGGGGTCTTGCAGTTTTCCGAAACGGGCGTTTTCAGCGATGGCGCGTTCGGGTTTTACAACCTGTCGCAATCCGAAGTGACATATACGGCGGATATCTCACCGGCTGCCCCGGTTCCGGTGCCCGCGTCGCTGCTTCTGCTTTTGGCGGGGCTTGGCGGGTTGGCATGGGGTGGGCGTAAGCCGCGTTAGGGTCAGGACCCTAGATCCAATCGCCAAGTTGGGTTTGCCATAGGGTCATCGCGGCCACAGCTGCCGTATCGGCGCGCAGGATACGTGGGCCAAGAGCCACCGGACAGGCGTGGCCCAACCCGTGCAACCGCGCGCGCTCGGCGTCTGAAAACCCACCCTCCGGGCCGATAAATATAGCCCAAGGAGCGCCCGGTGATGTGGACCTTATGCCCACGTCGCGCCCGGCTTGGGTCTCGTCGCAGAACATGATCTGACGCGCGGCGCCCCAGTGGTCGAGCAGGGATTGGAATTTGAGCGGTTCCGCCACCTCTGGCACGAAGGTGCCGCCGCATTGCTCGGCAGCCTCAACCGCGTGGGCTTGCAGGCGGTCTACCCGGACCCGTTCGGAATTGGTAAATTCAGTCAGCATTGGCACGATCCGCGCCGCGCCCATCTCAACCGCTTTTTCCACGATGAAATCTGTCCGCGCCTTCTTGATCGGCGCAAAGCAGAGCCAGAGGTCGGGCGGGTTTTGCTGCGGCGCGCTCTGCGCCTCGCAGGCCAGCAGCCCCGCGCGCTTTCCCGCTTGTGCGACCAATGCGCGCCATGCGCCATCGCGCCCGTTGAACACCGTCACCGCCGCCCCCACACTCAGACGCATGACATTGAACAGATAATTCGCCTGATCGCGCCCTAAGGGCAGCGATTGCCCCGGCCCCAAGGGCTGGTCTAGATAAAGGCGGATTTTCTCACTCATGGGACGTAAGACCTATGCAAGATAACGCGCAGTTACCAGAGGGTCAGGTGGCCGATGCCGTCAAGGGCAATTGGGTGGATACGCTCGCGCCCGAAGCATCGCGGCCCTATTTGCGGCTTTCGCGGGCCGACCGTCCGATTGGCACTTGGTTGCTGCTGATTCCCTGCTGGTGGGGGCTGGCGCTGGCAATACTGCATACCGGCAGCGCGAGTTGGTACGACGCATGGATCGCGCTTGGTTGCGCGGCAGGCGCATGGTTGATGCGCGGGGCGGGTTGCACGTGGAATGACATCACTGACCGCGACTTTGATGGGCAGGTGGAGCGGACGCGTTCGCGGCCCATCCCCTCTGGTCAGGTCTCGGTCAAGGGCGCGGTTGTGTGGATGTGCCTGCAATCGCTGATCGCCTTTGGTATCCTGCTGACCTTTAACGGCGCGGCGATTGTGCTTGGTGTGCTGGCGTTGCTGCCTGTCTGCATCTACCCCTTCGCCAAGCGGTTCACATGGTGGCCGCAGGTGTTTCTGGGGCTGGCGTTCAACTGGGGCGCTTTGCTGGCGTGGACGGCACATACCGGGACGCTGGGCGCGCCTGCGGTGCTGCTTTATGTCTGCGGGATCGCGTGGACGCTGTTCTATGACACGATCTATGCCCATCAAGACACCGAAGACGACGCGCTGATCGGCGTGAAATCGACAGCGCGACTGTTTGGAGAGAAAACGCCCGAATGGATGCGCCGATTCCTGATGGCGGCTGTCGGGCTGATGGGGTTGGCAGTGATCTTCGCCCTGATGCCGAACCCATCGATCCTCGCGATGGTTGTCGCTCTGGCGGGTCCGTGGGCGATGGGCTGGCATATGACATGGCAATTGCGCGGCCTTGATATTCACGACAACGCGAAACTTCTGCACCTATTCCGCGTAAATCGGGATACTGGATTGATTCCGCTAATCTTTTTCTGCTGCGCCATGCTGGTTTGATCGCAAACTTCTTTCCGCTGAAACGCCCCCGGCGATTGCAACGCCGCGCTGATGGGCGTATCCCTGAAATCTCAATCGCTTTGATGGTTCGACTGTAAACATGCGTCTGTCTTCCCTTGTGCCAGCCACTGTGACGTTTCTCGGCGCTGCCGCGCTGTCACTGGTGACGGCCAATTACTCGGTTCAAATGGTCGAGGAACGCTCGGAAATTGGCGTGCGCGATGTGCTCGACACCCGCGATCTGACATGGGCCGAGGTGAGTGCTGACGGCTTGCAAGTGACGCTGGCCGGGATTGCCCCGACCGAGGCGCTACGCTTTCAAGCGCTATCGGCGGCGGGCTCTATCGTGGATGCGGCGCGGGTCATTGACGATATGGAAGTCGAGGCGCAAGCCGGGATCGCCCCGCCGCGCTTTTCGGCCGAGATTTTGCGCAATGATAGCGGCATTTCGGTGATCGGCCTGCTGCCCGCTGAGACAAGCCGAGAGGATTTGACCGAGCGCTTCGCGTCGTTGGTGGGCACGGACCGCGTCACCGACTTGCTCGAAGTCGCCGACTACCCGGTGCCGGATGGCTGGGACGATGCGGTGGCCTATGCGCTGCGCTCTCTTGGTACGGTACCACGGGCAAAAGTGTCGATCGAAGCCGGGCGCGTGTCGATCACGGCCCTGTCGAATTCCGAGGAAACCAAGGCGCGGCTGGAACAGCAATTGCGCCGCGACGCCCCGCCCGGCCTGCGCGTGTCGCTGAACATCACCGCACCGCGCCCTGTTCTGACACCGTTTACACTGCGCTTTATCATGGATCAGGATGGTACGCGCTTTGACGCCTGCTCTGCTGACAGTGACCGCGCGCGGGACCGTATCGTTCAAGCTGCGATTGAAGCGGATCTGCAAGGCCCGGCGCAATGCACCGTGGGCATGGGCGTGCCGACCCCGCGTTGGGCGGACGCGGTTGAGCGCGCGATTGGTGCGGTACAGGAACTGGAAGGCGGCTCAGTCACCTTCTCGGACGCGGATGTGGCGCTGCTGGCGCTGGAAGGGACGAACCCCGCGGTGTTCGACCGCGTGGTGGGCGAGTTGGAGAACAGCCTGCCGGACGTCTTCGCCCTGACCGCCGTGCTGCCGCAACCGGAAAACGTGGGCGATGGTCCGCCGGAATTCGTTGCCACCCTGTCGCCCGAAGGCTTGGTCCAATTGCGGGGCCGGGTGCCGGATGAAGGCAGCCGAGAGTTGGCCACCAGCTTTGCCAAATCGGTCTTTGGCAGCTCAGAGGTCCATTCCGCCGCGCGCATAGTAGATGGGTTACCACAGAACTGGCCCCTGCGCGTGCTGACAGGGCTTGAGGCGCTTGGCACACTCTCGAACGGCGCCGTTGTCGTGACCCCCGACGCCATGTCGATCACTGGCAATACCGGAGATCAGCAAGCGAAGGCGAAGATTTCGCAGCTTCTGGCTTCCAAACTCGGCGAGGCCGGACAGTACGACATTCGCGTGACCTATCAAAAGAAACTCGACCCGGTGCTGGGCCTGCCCACACCCGAAGAATGCGAGACCGAGATCGGCGCCATTCAGGAAGCCCGCAAGATCACCTTTGAGCCGGGCAGCGCGACGATTGATGCCTCCGCCCTTGGGATTGTGAATGACATTGCCGAGGTGCTGAAACGCTGCGGCGATCTGAAACTGGAAATTTCGGGCCACACCGACAGTCAGGGGCGCGAAGAAATGAACCTCAACCTCAGCCAGGACCGCGCATCCGAAGTGCTTGCCGCGCTGCGCGAACGGAATGTGCTGACGACGCGTTTCCTCGCGAAGGGTTATGGCGAGACCAAGCCTGTCGCGGAAAATGACACTGAAGAGGGGCGCGAGGCGAACCGTCGGATTGAGTTCCGCTTGGTCCGACCCGAGCCGAGCGCGCCGGAAGAACCGTCAACCCTCGAAACACTGGCCGAAGACGGGCCGGGTGGCGACGCGCAGGACAGCGATGCCGCCGAAGACCAGCAGGAGACCCCAAGTGAGTAGAACAGAATTCGTGATCGCGACCGCGATCATCCTGTTTGTCGCCTTTTGTTTGGGGTGGTTTTCGAACTGGTTGATTTCGCGGTTCAGCCGGGTTTCGACGGCGGATATTGACGAGCTGGACCGCATGAGCCGCGAGTTGCACGAGGCCGAAGAGACCCGCGATCAGGCGATCACCTATCTGCAGCAGCGCGAGGCGGAGCTGACGAACCAGCTTAGCCAGACTGAGGCGGAATTGCGCGCGGCGATGGACGGGTTGCGCGATGCGCGCCAAGAAACCGAAGAGTTGCGGGCATGGATTGAGCGACAGCAGGCGGGGGCTTGATTTTACGCAAGCCGTGGCAAAGCCAGACCGCAGGGCGGCGTTTACGACGTCTGTTCCGGCTCAGTTTATGACAGCCACTTTGGCGCGACGCATGAACAACGCGCTCTGCTTAGACAAAACGCCAGCCCATGCGGGCGGTCCCGCGCTGGCCACGGCGGCTGCGCCTTGATTGTGTGGCTGGGGTGCACCTCAGCGATGGCGCTTACCAACGCGACAGCAAATCCTCATCCTCACCCTTCGCCGCAACCCACTCCGCCGCACCGTCCTTGGTGATCTCGCGCTTCCAGAACGGCGCGCGGGATTTGAGGTAGTCCATCAGGTATTGCGCCGCCTCGAACGCATCGACGCGGTGCGGAGCGGCCGTTGCGACCATCATGATCACCTCACCCGGTTCCAGCCGCCCATGGCGATGGATCACCAGCACATCACCCAGCGACCAACGGGCAATGGCAGTCTCGGCGAATTTCGCAAGCTGAGAGCGCGTCATACCGGGATACTGCTCAATCTCCATCGCTTCCAACCCCGCATCCGTGTCCCGCACGATGCCAGAAAAGGTCACGATAGCGCCCATCGACGATTGCCGCGCGGCGAAGGCATCCGCCTCCGTGCCCAGCGAAAACGCCGCCTCCTGAACTCGGATATCCACGCGCTATCCCCCGGTCATGGGCGGGAAAAACGCAACCTCGCGCACCCCGTCCAGCGACGCATCAAACTCGGAAAGCTCCTGATCCAGCGCGACCCGCAATGCGCTCAGGTCCTCAAACGCCATGGCGTAGCGCTCCTCACGCGCGCGCAATTCCGCGACCAGATCGGCCACTGTCGCAGCCTCGGTCTCAACCCGCTCCTTCGGCAGGCCAATCCGCTCCCGAACCCACGCGAAATAGAGCACATCGATCATTATTTTTCCTTCAAATGCGGCATGGCTTTGCGGAAATAGTCCCAGCCCGTGATCGCGGTCAAAGCGGCTGCAAGCCAGAGCAGACCGAGGCCGATCCAGCCGGTCCATTCCATGCCTGCCAGCTTCCAGCGCAGCCCTTGGGTGTCCTCTATATCGCCGTTCAACATCTCGGAAATCAGCAGCTCATCCATGCCCCAAGTGGACATTGTCAGGTAATGCTCAAAGATGCCTTGCGCGAACAGCACCGCAATGGCGAGCATCTGGCAGGTCGTCTTCCACTTCGCCAGCACCGTCACCTTCAGCGTCCCGGCCACATCGCCCAGATATTCGCGCAGACCAGACACGAAGACCTCGCGGAACAGGATCACCGTGGCGGGCAGCACCAGCCACGGCGTCATGGTCGAATAGCCAAGGATCACCGCCAGCGCGATCACCACCATCGCTTTGTCCGCAATCGGGTCCAGCATCGCGCCGATCTTCGTCTCTTGCTTCCACGCGCGGGCGAGGTAGCCATCAAACCAATCGGTTATCGCCGCGGTCAGGAACAGGAACAACGCAAAGAAATCCGCATAAGGCCGGGTGAAATAGAGAAACATCACCGCCACCATCGGCGCAGCCAGCAGCCGAAGCACAGTCAGCGAATTGGGCAGGTTCCATGTCATGCAGTCACTGTATTGCGCCGCCCCAGCAAGGAAAAGCGGGAAATCCGTGACGCCGCACTCCCTCCTTCCTTTCGCAGGAAATACTTCGGGAGTGTGAGGGCAGCGCCCTCATTTGCGCAGCAATCGCGCCCAAGGGGCGCGTGGGTCGGATGGGCGCGGCCCATTCGAAACCGCCCTACGCACCCTCATGAAAATAGGCGTAAATCTTCTCCGCAAGCGCTGCGCTTACACCATCAACAGCCTTCAGGTCTGACAGGTTCGCGCGGGTGACCGCCTTGGCCGAGCCGAAATGCGCCAGCAGCGCGCGTTTTCGGGCCGCGCCGACGCCGGGCACCTCGTCCAGCGGCGTTGCACCCACAGCCTTGGCGCGTTTGGCACGGTGGGTGCCGATGGCGAAGCGGTGCGCCTCGTCGCGCATGCGCTGCACGAAATACAGCACCGGATCATTATGGCGCAGGGCGAAGGGGCGGGTGCCGGGGCGGTGGAAT
>CAZPXE010000076.1:0-11318 GCA_964590545.1 uncultured Rhodobacterales bacterium
GCTCAGGCTCAGGCTCAGGCTCAGGCTCAGGCTCAGGCTCAGGCTCAGGCTCAGGCTCAGGTTCCGAAATTGGCGCGACTTCAGGTTCGCTCAAGGGCTCGGGCGTCTCGGCTTCCGGTTCGGGGTCCGCCACAGGCTGCGGCGCTGGGATGTCAACGTTTGCTTCGCCGGACACGAACACTGGTTCGGCCTCGCGGTCTACGTCTTGCCCGTCAGTTGCGCCAAAAAAAGCTTCGCCAACGTAGGTGAAAGGTTCAGGCACCGCCGCAAAGCTAATGGGGTTGAACCCATGCTCATTTGCAAATTGTTGTGCCTCGCTCAGGGTTTCGCGCGCGACGGCGGCGACATAGGTGCGCCCGCCACCCTTGGCGAAATCATAAACCAGTTCATCCACCGAATAGGGCGTTGCACCATCAAGCGCTTGGCGCACATCGGCCTCTTCGGCGCGGGTCGTATCCAGCGCGATGTATTTGATTTGATCGTTTGGAATCAGCAGCTTGGTTGAAATTCCATCGGGTTCCAACGCATCCGCTGCAGCGCGCAGGCCCGCCAATGCGCCCGTAAGATCAGGGTCGTCCAACGCGACCTGTCCAACCAAATGCCAACCGCTTGAAACACGGTGCATCAGACGCAGGCCATCAAACGACAACGACAAGGCAAAATTCGACTTCATACGCGTGACTTAGCATCCTGTATCGGGGCTGCAAACACCCCTTTTTCATGGGCTCAAACGCTACAGCAACCTTTCGCCCACGCCAAGCATGCAATTGTGCCCAAGGATTACAGGGTGACAAACGTCAGATAGGTTACAGACAAAATAAAGGAGACTATCATGCGTCCACATTTTGCCGCTCTTTTAATTGGCGCGACCCTTTGTGTGGCGGCGTTCGCCGCGCCCCTTGCCGCACAAGAACGTTTGATCACAGTGACAGGCACCGGTGAGGTCAGCATCGCGCCGGACATGGCTACGGTTGTGATCGGCGTTCAATCCGAAGCAGAAGACACCGCGCAGGCGCTTGATCAGGCAAGTGCGACAACCTTGTCGATCCTCGCGCGACTTGATGTCGAGAACATTGAACCTGCGAACATTCGCAGCGGCGCGATCCGGCTCATGCCGCGCTACAGCCAAAGTGTTTTGTCGTCCGGACGCCAAATCATCGGATATCGCGCGACCAATTCGATCGAAGTTGATGTGATCGATCTGGACCGCCTGGGCGGTTTGCTCGCGGCATTGGTTGGGGATGGGGCGAACCGGCTGGACCGCGTCAGTTTCGGCCTCCAAGATCCTTTGGCCGCTACCGACGAGGCCCGCCGTCGCGCGGTTGACGAAGGCGCGCGCTTGGCGAACCTTTATGCTCAGGCATCCGGTGTTTCTGTCGGTGATTTAATGGCGCTGAGCGAAGGCGGTGGCAGAGGCTACCGCGCGATCGAAGCCGAACCCGCCATTATGGAAAACATGTCCGTGTCCGCGCCGCAGTTTGATGTGCCAGTCGCGCCGGGGCACATCAATCTGAATGCCTCGGTGACGATGGTCTACGCCATCGCAGATTAACGTACCAAGAAAAAGGGCGCCGCAGATCGCGGCGCCTTTTTATGCATTGGATTAGGTCTAGGCTGTGGCCTTGGACAACGCCTGATCAAGATCAGCAATCAGATCGTCGGCATCCTCAAGCCCGATTGACACCCGCACAACGCCCGGGCCTGCGCCCGCCGCTTCTTGTTGCTCAGCAGAAAGCTGGCGGTGCGTGGTCGACGCCGAATGAATGATCAAGCTGCGCGTGTCACCAAGATTGGCCACATGGCTGAAGATTTCGAGCGCATCAACCAGTTTCATGCAGGCATCATACCCGCCCTTCACCGCAAAGGTGAACAAGGCCGAAGCCCCGCGCGGGCACACGGTTTTCACGCGATCAAAGTAGGGCGAGGATTCAAGACCGGCATAGGTGACGTAGTCAATTCGATCATCCGCCTCGAGCCATTTGGCAATCTTCGTGGCGTTTTCCACATGCCGATCCATGCGCAAAGATAGCGTTTCGATTCCCATCAATGTGTAATGGGCAGCCTGTGGGTTCATGGTCATGCCAAGATCACGCAACCCAATGGCAATGCCGTGGAACGTATAGGCCAACGGCCCAAAGGTCTCGGCGAATTTCATGCCGTGATAGGCCGGTTCGGGCTGGGACAGGGATGGAAATTTGTCCGACGCGGACCAATCGAATGTGCCCGAATCCACGACGCACCCGCCAGTGACCGATCCGTTCCCGGTCAGGTATTTGGTCGTTGAATGCACAACCAATGTCGCGCCATGTTCGATTGGACGGCACAGATACGGCGTGGCCGTCGTGTTGTCGATAATCAGCGGCAGACCTGCAGCATCCGCAATATCCGCAATCGCGCGCACGTCCATGATGTAGCCGCCGGGATTGGCGATGGCTTCGCCAAACACGGCGCGTGTGTTGTCATCAATGGCTGCTTTAACGGCGGCTGTGTCGTCCATGTCGACGAATTTCGCCTCCCAGCCGAACCGTTTGATCGTCTGGCTGAACTGGGTGATGGTGCCGCCATAAAGGCGATTGGACACAACGACATTCATGCCCGGTTGCATGATCGGGAACAACGCCATGATCTGTGCTGCGTGTCCCGAAGAACAACAGACCGCCCCCGCGCCGCCTTCTAGTGTCGCGATGCGTTCTTGCAAAACGGCGACAGTCGGGTTGGTCAGTCGCGAATAGATATATCCGACCTCTTGTAGATTAAACAACGCGGCCGCGTGATCCGCGTCGCGAAACACATACGCAGTTGTCTGATAAATCGGTGTGTTGCGCGCGCCGGTGGCCGGATCAGGGCGGGCCCCGGCATGAATTTGCAAGGTATCAAAGCCGTAAGAAGGCGTGTCAGTCATCGGGCATCTCCGCAAAATTGAGGTTGCGCCACCCATAAGCCCACTGCGCCCTAACCTCAATGGCAGGCTCCCAAATTGTGCGCTGCGCGCCTTTTAACTCTTATCGAACTTGGCGGGCATCCTGTACCGCCCGGCGGTTTGCGATGTGTTGTGGCGCCTGAGCCTCCGGCGGGAGTTTGAAAAGAAGCAAAGACGATTAAGTCATCATTAACCTTAAGTGGATTAATGTATTCGTGCGGTACAGGCGGGAGCGTTGATGGCCGTAAGCGAAGACGTACAAAGTACGCCTGACCGGTGCGTCCAAAACCGGCGCATCGGTTTTCTTCGTTTGTCTTTGCTTCTTTCAAACTCTCGGGGGGGCCGAAGGCGGGGGCAGACAGCCCCCTGCGCTTAGGGCAAAAAACAAAGGCCGTTGTATTGGGCTGCGAATTTTCCAAAGGAAAATTCGCCCCCGCTCGCAGCATGCGCCGATCTTTAGATCGCCCAGATACTACCGCATCCAAAAACCTTCACGTTTGATTGTATTGCGGATCTGGCGTTCTCTGGGGGGCATATCGTCTTGATCGAACAGGTCACGTACTTTGTGCCCGCGTCCTTGATAAATCATCCGTTTGAACGGGTCATACTGCTTGAGCCATTTTTTGATTTTGTTAGGGGTGCTCACGGCCTCTAGTGCGCTCACAACCGCGTCGGTTTCGCGCGCGTATAGCAGCGGAAGCATGCGGTAGTGGCATGTCAGACCGCCGTCCAATCCGCTCAGCTCCGCCCCCGGGCGCCCACCGCCAAAGCTATGGATAACCAACGGCAAGGCCACCTGATCCAGCCACGGATCTAGTGATTGCAATACCAGTTCATCAGGTCGATTGTCGCGGATATCAACGGCCCAGTCGCGCCAGCGTGCCCCGAAGGTCGGTGCATCATATCCGCTGACCCAACCTGCATTGAAATAAAGGTAGCGTTCCCAGTATTCATCCGGCTGGGACATATCCAGCGAGCTGTCAAAGTCTAACCCAAAGCGGTCGTAAAGCGATTTCCAGGTGGCATTGTACCCAGGCCAGTACAATTCGTCCTCAGGCCATGTTCCCGTCCTGCGCATTGACGCTGATGGGCAGGTGAAATCGGTTGTGAGTGTGCCAATATCGCCCAAGATCAAGGTATCGCTGTCCAAGAACAAAAAATTGCGCCCCGCGGGCATTGCGCAAAGGGCTTCGATCTTATTGCCGTGGGGATAGCTGCCTCCAAAGACGGTATTTTCAAATGGCAGGATCTGCGCGCCCATGTCTTGCAAGACTGATTTTATATCGCCTGGCATCGTCGGGTCTTTGTCCCAGAGCGGTCCGGCCTGCGGTTCGGCGACATATAATGTGCCCGCAAAAGACGGTGCGTTGGCCTGTAATGATGCAGCCAACAAAAGGCATTCATATTGCAAACGGCCCGATTGCCCCACGATCACGATATCGAAATCCGAAGACGGGGCTGCGTTTGATGTTTCGGTCTTTTTTGCCATTTTGCTTGCCTGCTTGATCTGCAGTGGCACTATAGGGGGGCTGCGGGTCGCATGGAAAGACCCGTTTGCGGTATAGGAGACCACAATGATTGATTTATTTTTGCCCCTTATTTTCGGGCTGAGCATGGGAATTGAACCACAAGAGGGCGAGAAGACCGACACGGCGGTTGTTGCCGCGGTCGATCCCACCATTCCATTAGAACAGGGATCAGGCGACGATTTGAACGCGGATCGCGCACCTGAGCCGCAAATTCCAACCGGAAAATTCACCACTGCCGTCGAAGTGCGCCCGATCTTGGGGATGACCAAAACGAACTGGGTCGGTGTGCGCGAATTTAATGGGCAGGACTATATCTATTTCTCCCATTTGATGGGGTGGCGGTGTGGCCTGTGGGACATTCGATACGGGATTAACGGGGCGCCGGCGGATAATGTTGTCGCGATGGAACCGTGCAACGAAGAGTTCGCGCAGCCCAATGTGATGCTGGATATCGAAAACTTTGTCCCATACGTCATCTATCCGCTTGGGTCGGTTGAAAGTGTGTATGTCGAAATCGTTTTTGATGATGGGACAACGGATTTTGGGCGGTTCAATCGCAGCGATGTGCGCATTCCTTAAGGGTGCTTAGTGGCCGTTGAGCGCGGAATAGATGCCAAAGGCACCGACAAGGATCAGGCTGATGGCCCAGACCAGATCAAGATTGAACCACGTCCGTGACAGAAATTTCAAACCGAGCCAAAGGTAAATGATCACGGCGATCACGCCTCCAGCCAATGTCATGGACAACGTATGCACGGCGGCGACGCTGAATGCGGTGATAACGCTATTGCCCATCAACGCTTGCGCCGCAAGGTGACCTGTTTCGTCAGGTCCAACGGCGCAAAGCCCAAGATATATTGGCACAAGCATCAATCCCGCGCCGTGGGCCATCGCGGCCAGAAACGACCAAAGTGCAAGACGGGCAGGGTGGATGCGCGCCAGAATTTTGGGATGGCGGCGGTTGATCAACAAATAAACACCCATTGCGATCACCAAAACCCCCGCACCAATCCGGATTTCGACCTCGTATTCGATCAAAACGACCATCAGGGAAAACGGCAGCAAAATACCAATCATCGCCAAGAAATGCCCAAGCGCGAGCATCCCAAGCGCGCGGGGCATGGCGCGGCGATTGCGTTCCATCAATGCGGCTGAAACCGCAAGCGGCCACCCCATCCCGGGATTGATCCCGTGATATAGTCCAGAAAAAATGACGGCCCCCCAAAGGGCCGCCAATGATGTTATATCCACGCGCCTTTAGACCGACGGGTAGCAGAAACTGTCTGTGGAACAATCTCCACCTTCTAGACGAATCTGGTGGCTTCGCAGCCCCTCGGGGAAGTCGATGTAGAAGTCTTTGTTCAACGTCAGTCCGCCGTTTTCGCCGACGTCCGCCATGACCATTTGGCCACCTTCATCGTCAGGATAGAATTGGTCATCCCATGTCGAATACAGTGAATTCGTCCAGTAAACGCGTTTCCCGTCACGACTGATTTCAACCATCTGAGGACCGTAAACAAAGGGTTTGCCATTCGGGTGATCGGTGCCTTTGGCGATGCCGCCGACTTCGACCTTTCCGGCAAGAACTGGGTTCATTGGGTCGGACACATCATACTGATGCATCTCGCCCAAGCCCCAACACGCCACATACAGGTATTTGTCATCAAGGCTCAGGTCGATGTCGGTGACCAGCGGTGGCACCGCGCCAAACCCTTGCAACAGCGGTGGAAGGTTTGCGGGATCTTCTGGGCGCGGATCAATTGTAATGACCTTTTTGGATTGCCACACGCCATCATCATCACGCCACCACGTAAAGATTGCGCCTTGCAGGTTGGTTGTGTCGACAACAACGCCGCAGAACCCATAGGATTTGGTCGGATCATGGGCGGGGCGAATTTCCAGCGCCATTTGATAATTTTCGCCAAAGTCCATCGTTTGGATGTTCTTACGCGCGCGTAGATCCCAGAAATGGATCGAATGGCCATATTTGTTGGACAAAAGGTCTTCTGGAACGACGCCGTTTTCGAACTGCGGCGGCAGACCCCATTCGGAACTGACCATGTAATCCTGCGGCAGGTTCCACCAGAAATCGTAGTGCTTGTCCTGCTTGCCGCGATCCATTTCGTAGATGCCGAGAATGTCAAAGGTCTCGCAATCCATGATGAAGATACCCGGAGGGCCGTCTGTCCCGTCTTTGCCACCGCCGCCGAGGCAGGACACGTAGATGCCTTCAGGGCCACAATGGATTGTGTGGGGGCGCGAATAGCCGGTTTTTGCGAACAGCTCTTCGGGCTCGATCGTTTTATGAATTTTGGCCTCAAGGGGGTCTTTCACGTCGATGATATAAATCCGCGAGGAGCGAATGCCCGGCACGATCAGGTAGCGGCGCTCCAGAAAGGCGTGACCCGTCAGAGGTGACAAAGCAGACGAACAAGCGTTCCAACCAAAGTGATGAAATTCGTCGCCTTTGTTGGGCACGATCACCTGATGCACGATCTCGCCGTACGTGTCGGAACCGTCGCGCAGATCAACAACAGCGATGCCATCGGACTGCTGGCCATCAGGGCTGAGCATGACGGTAAAGGCAAAGTTCTCCACCGGAGCTTGCATGGCAAGCTTGGGTGAGGCGTGGAACGTTGGATCGGGTCTTAGATTCATGTTGGTTTTCTCCCAGAGTTTCTCGTTTCCCAGAGCGGGTTATTCATGGGCCTCGTTGGACCCGCACAGAGCCATGCCCTGCAATGCGTTTTATGAGTTGATCATTCCCTGAATTTTGACACCAATCAATCATTGGTTTGATTTTGCAGCCAGTTTATTCGGTTTTGACGTTTGGTAACTTTTGAATATGTCGATGCGTTGAACTTTCGTAGGAGTGGAGGGTGAGGCCAAATGGTTGATCTGGTTATCGTGAATGGGCGGGTGATTACCTTTGCGGGCGCTGACGCCGAAGCATTGGCGGTTAAAGGCGGCATAATCGTCGCGGTAGGACGCACGGATGAAATCCTTGCACTGGCCGGAAGCGCACGGGTGTTTGATGCGCAGGGCTGCACCGTGCTGCCCGGTTTTATCGACAGCCATGTGCATTTGTTTGGCGGATCGGCAGAGCTTGATTGCCTTGATCTGACGGGCGTTGTGGGCGCGGATGCTTTGCGCGCTGCGGTTCAGCCCTATGCCGCGACGCGCAAGGGTCCGGCGGTGGTCTTTGCGACGGCGATGGATTACGCGCTGATGGGGGATCGCGCAATTACGCGCCATGATCTGGATGCAGCCCTGCCCGACCGACCCTTCGCGGCGATGGCGGCGGATCATCACACGGTTTGGGCCAATACAATGGCGCTGGAGCAAGCGGGTTTATTGTACGGGCGTGAGGTCGCTCTGGGGTCTGAGGTGGTGATGGGCCGCGACGGTTTGGCAAGTGGGATGCTGTGCGAGCCGGGTGCTTTTGAGCCGGTGCTGCGGTTGACCGCGCTGGCGGGGCGCGATTTGGCCGGGTTTACGACCGGAGCAGACCCGGTGCCGACGCCGAGGCCAGCGGAGCGCAGTATCGACAAGGCCGTGATTGCCAAAGGGTTGCAGCATTGTGCGAGCCACGGGATCACCGGGCTGCACAATATGGATGGGAATTTCTATCAGCTGGAATTGCTGAGCGAGATGGAAACGGAGGGCACTCTGCTTTGCCGCGTGGAAAGCCCGATGCATTTAAAGCAGACCGATCCGCTGAGCCGGATTGAAGAGGCAGTGGAGATGCGCGCGCGCTTTGCGAGTGACATGGTTTGGTCCAGCCGCGTGAAGATGTTCATGGACGGGGTGATTGATAGCAAGACCGCGTTTATGCTGGAGCCCTACCCGGGGACGGATGATTGCTCAGCCCCGCTATTTGCGCAGGATCATTTTGATGAGGCCTGTCGGCGCATTGATGGGCATGGGTTGCAGATTGCTGTGCATGCGATTGGGGACGGAGCCGTGCGGGCGACTTTGGATGGGTATGCGGCGGCGCGAGCAGCCAACGGGGTGCGAGACAGTCGGCACCGGATTGAGCATATTGAGACGATCCACGCTGAAGATTTGCCGAGGATTGCGGAACTGGGCGCAGTCGCGTCGTTTCAGCCGCTCCATGCGCCGCGCGGGGGGCTGTTTCCGGTGTTTTCGAGCGATTTGGTGCATGAAGGACAGATTGCGACGGCCTTTGCGTGGCAGAGCATTCGCGAGACTGGGGCGAAGGTGATTTTCTCAACCGATTGGCCGGTGGTGCCGGTGGATGTCATGCCCTCAGTGCAGGCAGCGGTTGCGGGGATTGAGCTGCCAGCGCCATGGGTGGATCAGCGTCAAGGGCTGCGAGATACATTGGCGAGCTATACCCGCGACAATGCTTGGGTAGAGTTCAACGAGCATCGCAAGGGTGTGTTGGCGGTTGGGATGATGGCGGATTTGGTGGTGATGGATCACGATTTGGAGGCGATGGAGTCGGGTGCGCTTGGGTGTGCGCGTGCGGCGCTAACTGTGTGCGGCGGGCGGATTACGTTTGAGAGATGAGGGTGCATTTCGGTTAAGCGATGACTCCGAGGTCAACGGGCTTTGCCGAACTTTGGGGCATAAACCTTTGGATTATCTCACGCAGATCAGCGGCGATTCCTGTTTCAACACTCGCGCAGAGGCTTTAGGTTCAAGCATGAGGTGATTTCTAGATGTGGAACAGGGACCAAAAATGAAACCAATTGGGCTGATTTTGATTGTCGTGACGGTCGTGTTTCCTGTCTTCCAGCTTTTCGCATTGCCGAATGTTTCAGATAAGGTCGCCTTGTTTTCCCAGTATTTAGGCTTGGCAGCCCTGATCTTGATGGCTTGGGGCCAAATTCTGGCGACCCGTTTGGCAGGTGTTGAGCCTATTTTCGGTGGCTTGGACCGCGTTTATGTGTTGCACAAATGGGCGGGCATCGTTGCCATGGTGGCGATCCTGCTTCACGATACGATTGATGCGGAGATCCGAGGGCTAGGGCGAGAAACACTGCTTAATGAGCTTGCCGAAACGCTAGGCGAGCTGAGCCTATATGGGCTGCTGATCCTTGTCGTTATGTCGGTTGCCACGTTCATCCCCTATCATCTTTGGAAATGGACGCATAAAGCCATGGGCGCGTTGTTTGCGGCTGGGGCATTTCACTTCTTTTTCATCATGAAACCTTTTGCGATGAGCGATCCGGCGGGGCTTTACACGGGTGTTTTTTGTGTTGCGGGGTTGGTTGCTTATGTCTGGATGCTGTTGCCGGATCATATGCGACCGTCCAAAGCGTTTTCCATTACGCGGTTGGAAGAAACGGGCGGGGCATTGGCCATCAGTTTGAAGCCGGTTGGCGGGGCCGTGAGAGCCCACCCGGGACAATTCGGTGTCTTTACATTCGCGGACATTGGCAACAGCGAGCAGCATCCGTTCAGCTTCTCGAAAATCGGCGATGACGGGACGCTCCGGGTGACTGTGAAGGCGCTTGGCGACTTTACGTCACGCCTGAGTGCGGCTTTGGACGTGGGTCAAAAGTTGCGTGTTCAGGGGCCGTTTGGGCGCTTTCGCGCCAGCGGGAAAGGCCCGCAGATCTGGGTTGCCGGGGGTATTGGGATTACGCCGTTTGTAACTTGGATGCACGCCTTGGACGCGGACGGTCCGCCGGTCGAGTTGTTCTACTGTGCGAAGTCACGCGACGCGGCACCGCATTTGAGTGAAGTGGAAGATTTGGCGAGGGAGAAGCCAAATCTTAAACTTCATCTCATCTTCTCACATGAGAACCAGCGGCTGTCGGCAAACCATATCTCTGAGGTCGTAGGCGGTGATTTATCACAAGCTAAGGTGTTCTTTTGCGGTCCTGTTCCGCTGCGCAGGGCCTTGCAGGCTGGCCTGCGCAACCATGGGGTTGGCCCGCATCGCTTCCATTATGAAGAGTTCGAGTTTCGCACGGGCATTGGCATTAAGCGACTTGCGGCTTGGGTGCTGGAACGCAGGAAACGGACTGCGTCGAACCTCGCCTAATTTCTGATCCGGCCGAAGGTGGAGAGTTTGTTGATTTTGTCGAGACGCTCCAAATTGACCACAGTGGAGAGCATCAGGCGGTCTTGGCTCCAGTCTGCGGGGCGTTGGATGGAGAGGGCTGTGAGGACGATTGCAGCCGTGAGGGGCAGCAGGATGGCGGCGTAGATCAGACGCTGATGTGCGAGGCGTGGCATGTCCAAAAGCGAGGTAATGCGCTGCTCTAGGAAGCTAGGTTTGCTTGGCCTTAGGGTGGCGCGATCCGCTGTCACGAGCGTGACTTTGGGAACGGCAATGACGAAGGCGCGATCTTTGCGCAGGGTTTTCTGACACACGGCGAGCAGAGTGTCGCAATAGGCGCGGATGTCCACTCGGCCGCGCTTCAGGACTTCGCTGTCGCATGCCAGCTCACGCAGATCCTCGACGCGGCGCTTCCAAGCGTGGAAAGCGGGGTTGAGGAAGAAGAGCGGCTTGAGGGCTTCGAGCAGGATTTCCCATTCCAGATCGCCTTGGCGGATGTGCTGGAATTCATGGGCGAGGGAGACTTTCAGCTCATCGGCGTTGGTGAGCATATGGGTTGGGATCACGACATAATAGTTGCGCAAGCCACGGGTGGAAAACGGCACCATGGTTTGATCCGAGAGGCGGATGCGCACGCGCCCAAAGCTGCGCCATGCGAAACTGCTGCGCACGATCCGGCGCAGGCAAAGCATGGAAAGCGCGAGGCGGGTTGCACCGATGGCGAACCCAGCGGCGAAGGCTGCAATTAGACCCCATGCGAGCCAACCGGCACCACTGGTGACGTTTTGGGTCACGGTTTCGCGGATCATGATCAGGTTTTGGAACTCGGTCGCGG
>CAZPXE010000077.1:0-9651 GCA_964590545.1 uncultured Rhodobacterales bacterium
GACCTCGGCGCGTCCGTCTACTACCGCTTCGCTGATGGCTCAATCCACCAGCCCGGTGCGTTCCAACCCGTGCCGCGCTGCGGTCGAGCCCTGCGGGTTTTCTGATTATCCCGCCGCAATCCGGCCAGGTGCAACTCGGTTGCTTGCAAGATCGGGTCCATCATCGTTTGGTCCCCCAAACGCCGTGCCCAAAGGCCAGTTGACGGGCCGACTCGCGGGCTTGATCGCGATGTTTCAGATTTAGCGGATGGCGCGGTGGCGACATCCGTGTTGCGGTAAAAAGACTGGCGGACAGTATATTGAACATGTAAGTCTCCTTTGTTGTTAGATTTGACAGTGCCCCTATATTTTAGAATATGCGAGACAGTTAGATTTTCGATATGTAAGCTGAGCTAAGATATGAATTGGAATGATCTGCCCCCCGTTGCCGCCCTGCGGGCCTTTGCCGCCTTCGCTGAGACCGGCGGCGTGCAAGAGGCGGGGTCCGCGCTGAATGTCAGCCATGCCGCGATCAGCCAGCAACTGCGCGCGTTGGAAACCCATTTGGGTGTGGCGCTGCTTGACAGGTCAGGTCGTGCGATGCGCCTTACCCCGGATGGAGAGGCGTTGGCCAAGGCAACTACCACTGGCTTCGGCGCAATTGCGCAGGTTGTTCAAGACATCACGGGGGCCGAAACGGCGCGCCCGCTGTCCCTGACAACCACGAACAGCTTCGCCGCGAACTGGCTTATGCCGCGCTTGCCTGAATATCGGGCAGCGCATCCGGGGGATGATATCTCGATCGACGCGCGCGCCGAAAAGCAGGACCCGGAAACGGGCGGCATTGATCTGGCCATTCGCTACGGCGCGGGGGTTTGGCCGGGTTTCGAAGCGGAGTTCCTTGTTCCATCTTCCATTGTCATCGTCGCCACGCCCGAGGTGCATGCCAAGGCGCAGGGAGATCTGTCTTCTGTGCCGTGGCTGCAAGAACTTGGCACCCATGAAGCGTCCCATTGGCTTGGCCTGCAAGGGCTGGAACCAAAGGCGGGCACGCTTTCCATTCCCGGCAATCTCGCTTTGGATGCGGCGCGGGCGGGGCAGGGGATTGCCATAACCTCGCGTATCGCAGTTGCAGCCGATCTGGCGGCGGGGCGGCTTATGCTCGTATCCGAAGAGGGGGTGGATCAAGGGTATTATCTTGTCACCCGCCCCGGAGTGCAGCGCCCCCCTTTGAAGCGCTTTGTGCGTTGGCTGCGCCGTGCTGCCGCCCGCGATGTTTCTGACGCGTGATCCAAACGGGCCGACCCTTTGGGGGCCTCCTGCGCCATCTGAAAAAGCAGTCCAAAAATGGGGCGTTTGCCTGCGCAGCGCGGTGAGGACCTGTCTGCGCTCTTGTGCTGTGTCCCGCTCTGGTTGAGATTGCACCCTTGTTTGCGGGCTTTGCGCGAGAAAGGGATTGACAGGCCGCGCCAGAGTATCTCAAATATTAACACTGGTGGTGTAAATATAACACCGATCAATATAATAAGACGACTTCAAAACAGGGAGTTCCCATGTCCAAATTTACCAAGGCCGCACTGGCCGCGCTTGCTATCGGCCTCGCAGGTCCGGTGATGGCGGAATACCCCGAAAAGCCGGTCAGCTTCATCGTGCCATGGCCTCCGGGCGATCTCGAAGACGTGCTGACGCGGATGATCGCCGAAGATTTCCAAACCGAATATGGCGTGCCCGCAGCGGTCGTGAACAAGCCCGGCGGCGGCGGCGGCCCGTTCCCCGGCGCGGTTGAGGTGGCAACGGCCCCCGCAGATGGCTACACCATCGGCTCTTTCGTGCCTGCCGTGTCGCTAATCGGGCATGTGATCGACATTCCCGAACTGACGCCCGAAAAGTTCGATCCCGTCGGCATTTTCCTGACCTATCCCTTCGTCATCGCCGCGTCCGGCAACGCGCCCTATTCCAACATGGAGGAACTGGCCGCCTATGCGAAGGACAACGAAGTCTTCTTGGGCCATTTCGGCGACGTGCTGACGCCGACCCAAGTGACCAAAGCGCTGGCCGCCAATCAGGGCTTTGAATGGGGCGGGGATGCGCCGTTTGACGCGCTGGATTGCAACACGCTGGCCTCGGGCGATGCGGATGTGATCAACACGACGCTGCAACTGATCCTGCCCTGCCTCGACGATGTGAACGTGCTTGTCTCGATCACGGGCGAGCGGATTTCCAAGGTGCCGGATACGCCCGCGATTGGTGAGATTGACGCCTCGCTGAACATCTCGCTGTGGAATGGGCTGTTCGTGACCAAGGACACCCCCGCCGATGTACGCGAGAAGATCGCCGCTGTTGCCAAGAAAACCGTGATGAGCGAGCGCGCCCAAGCGGTTGCGGCTGAAACAGGCGCGCTGGTCTACTGGCTGGACGCGGATGAAAGCGCTGCGGTTATCGAGACCGACAAGGCAACGCTCGACACCATTGCGACCGCGCTGGGCAATTAAGCCATTGCAATTGCTGAGGGGCGCGCGCCGCCCCTCGGCCCCTTCCTAACCCGGATCCCTTCCAACATGAGCAAACCCGCCCTGATAGAGGTGAAAACCCGCCTGTCTGGTCAGGTCGTGTTCATCATTGCAGCTTTTGCTCTGTCGCTCTTGCTGCTGGCGCAACTTGGCACCCAAACCGAATGGAATGAACGCGCCCGCAACATCGCTGCGCAACCCCGGCTTTGGCCCGGTGTGGCGCTGGTGGTGATGGTGCTCAGCTTCGGGCTGCATTGGCGGCTGATGAAACGCCGCCGCCCCAACAGCCTTGATCTGATCGAAGTCCGCCGCTGGGCGGAACCCATTGAATTTCTTGGCTGGTTCATCGCCTATGTCTTCGCCGTCCCACGCCTTGGCTTCCTACCGATGAGCATCGCCTTCGCCTGCGCCCTCACATGGCGGCTCGGCTACCGTTCGCGCGGTGCGCTCTGGCTCGCGGCAGGCTTCGCGGTGGCGATCACGGTGCTGTTCAAGGGCCTACTGGGCGTGAACATACCCGGCGGCGCGATCTATGAATACCTGCCCACGAGCCTGCGCAGCTTCGCCTTGGTGTATCTCTGATGGACATGATCTTCGCTGCCATTGACGTGTTGTCCCGCTGGGATGTGGTGCTGGCGCTTCTGGTCGGCTCCATCGGCGGCGTGGCCATCGGCGCGATCCCCGGCGTTGGCCCGGCGGTCGCAATCGCGATCCTGCTGCCCGCGACATTTTCCATGGACCCGATTGTGGGGCTGACCCTGCTGCTCGGTATCTATGGCTCGTCGATGTATGGCGGCGCAATCCCGGCGATCCTGATCAACACACCCGGCACCGCTGTCAACGCGCTGACCACCTATGACGGCTTTCCCATGACTGCGCGGGGCGAGGGACGGCGCGCCCTTTCGCTGGCCTATTCGGCGAGTTTCGTTGGCGGTATTTTCTCGGTCATCTGCCTGATCTTCCTCTCGCCGGTACTGGCGAAAATCGCGCCCATGTTCGGCTCGCGAGAGATTTTCCTTGCCGCGCTTCTCGGCATCATCCTTGTCATCGTCGCCCACCGAGGCCAGATGCTGATCGCTGCCGCGCTGGCAGGCTTCGGCATCCTTCTGTCCACAATCGGTCTGGAACCCGCCGCCTATACCCGCCGCTTCACCTTCGGCCAAAGCTGGCTGGCGGGGGGCATCGATTTGATCGTCGTGGTCCTCGGCCTCTTCGCGCTCAGCCAAGCCTTTTTGCTGATGACAATGGACGACGAAAAGGTGCGCCTGCCGCGCTCGCGCGGCTCTCTGTTCCAAGGTTTCCGCGAGTTGGCCCGCCACCCCCGTGTCGCAGGCGTCGCCGCCAGTTTCGGCGTGGTCATGGGCATGATCCCCGGCGTGGGCGAGTTCACGGCGCAGTTCATGTCCTATACCTCGGCCCGCCGCCTGTCGAAGACACCGCAAAGCTTCGGCAATGGCTCTTCGGAAGGGCTGATCGCGTCGGAGGCGGCGAACAATGCCGTGCCCGCCGCCGCGATGATCCCCCTGCTGGCGCTGGGTATCCCGGGTGAGGCGCTGACGGCGATGATGCTGTCAGTGTTCTACGTGCACAATGTGGTGCCGGGGCCGGGCCTGTTCCAGAACGATATGGATTTCGTCGTCGCGCTGTATCTCGCGCTGCTGATCCTGAATGTGCTGGTGGTGGTGTTCCTGCTGGTCTCAACCAACTGGCTCGTCCACCTCACCCGCATCCCCAACCGCTTCCTTGGCATGTGTATCCTGCTGCTCAGCTTCGTCGGCGTCTATTCCCTGCGCAACTCCACCACCGACTGCATGATCGCCGGGGTGTTCGGCCTGCTCGGCTATGTGCTCAAACGCCTGAACATGCCGATTGTGCCGATCATCCTTGGCATGGTGCTGGGGTCCATCATGGAGGTGAAGTTCCGCTCTGCTCTGGCCCGCGTGCGCGAGCCGATGGATTTCATCGACCGCCCCATCGCCTTCATCCTGTTCTGCCTGATCATTGTCATCTTGCTGTCCACCCTGTGGCGCGTCTGGCGCGACTGGCATCCCGTAAACCGCGACAGTGACCAGAAAAAAGCAGGCCGCGCCTTTTCCAAACGCATCTCGGGCCGGTCCGAACGGCATTTTGAAACACGCAAAAAACACCAACGGCGGAGGCGGTTTTATGACCATTTGGGCTCCTGACGACGACGGGTTTGCCGATCTCGGCAGCCATGACAGCTTCGCAAACGGCGCGCCCTACAACACCTTCGCCCGTCTGCGGCGCGAGGCCCCGTGCCACTGGTCCGACTTCGAGGGCGGCAAGGGCTATTGGTCGATCACGCGCCATGCCGACATCGAGAAGATGATCCGCGACACAGACACATTCTCCTCCGCGCGCGGCATCCGCATGGAAGACCAAACCTATGAAGAGTACCTCGCCCGCCGCACTTTTCAGGAAGTCGACGGAGAGGAGCACCGCAAGGTCCGCATGAAAGTCGCCCGCGCCTTCTCGCCCCGCGTGGTGGCCTCGTTCGAGGAGCAAATCCGCGCCCTCTGCGGGCCGATCCTCGACCGCGCGCTGGCGAAGGGGCGCTTCGATGCCACCAAGGAGATCGCCCGCGAATTGCCGATGCGGATGCTCGGCCAAATCCTCGGCCTGCCCGACGAAGACCTTGGTTGGCTTGTGGACAAGGGCGACGCGCTGATGGCCAATTCCGACCCGGATTTCACGGATCACGTGGTCGACAAACTGGACACAGACGCCTTCCGCATGATGCCCTTCAACTCGCCCGCCGGTGCGGACCTTTATGCCTATGCGACCGATCTTATGGCCCGCAAAGAGGCAGCCGGGGATACCTCCGGCATCCTGCATTTGGTCATGCAACCGGACGAGAATGGCGAGACGATCACCGAATCCGAGTTCCGCAATTTCTTCTGCCTGCTCGTTGCCGCCGGGAACGACACGACGCGCTATTCCATCGCCGCCGGTATCCAAGCCCTCGCCCACCAGCCGGGCCTGCTGGAGCAAATGCAGAGCGGCGAGGTCTGGGACACAGCCGCCGACGAAATCGTCCGCTGGGCCTCGCCGGCCACCTATTTCCGGCGCACCGCGACGCGGGATGTCGAGGTCCACGGCCAGCACATCCGCGAAGGCGATAAGGTGCTCTATTGGTTCATCTCCGCCAATCGCGATGATGAGATGTTCACCGATCCCTATCGCCTTGAGCTGACCCGCAAACCCAACCGCCAACTTGGCTGGGGGCAGGGCGGACCGCATGTCTGCCTTGGCATGTTCCTGGCCCGGCTCGAAGTGCGGGTGCTGTTCCAGGAACTGGCGGGACGCATCAAATCCATCGAACCAGATGGCCCCCACGCCTTCGTCCGCTCCAATTTCGTCAATGGCATCAAGCGGATGCCTGTCTCTGTCACGCTACAATAGGCCCCGCCCATGTCCGATCGCCTTCGAGCCCTATTCATCGACCACCTGTCGATCCCGCGCGGCAAATACCTGCCTGCCACCAAGATCGGCGACGGCGCGAGCCGCTTCGCGCGTGGCGTTTTCGGCACTCATTACGACCGCGACCTGCTGCTTGACGCACCGCACGCGATGATCCGCGACGGCATCCCCGACATAGAACTGCGCTGGCGTGGCGAGGATGTTCGAACGGGCTGGGAGCCGAATACGTCTGTGGTTTTGGGTGACCTCTACGGCGATGACGGCGCACCGCTCTCGCTGTGTCCGCGCGGGGCGCTGAAGAAGGCCATCGCCGATTGGGGGCAGCACGGTCTGACCCCCAAACTGGGCATCGAATTGGAAGCCTATATGCTCCAAGGCGGAGAAGATGGCCGCCTGCGCCCCTATGATGCGCCCGGCGGGGTCGTCTATGGCACCGGACCGTTCTCGGACCCGATGCGCATCAACGATGTGATCTGGAACAAGGCGCATGAAATGGGGTTCAAGCTGGACCTGATCACCGCCGAATACGATACGCCGCAATTCGAATACACGCTTAGCTTTGATGACGCGCTGCAAGCTATCGATGATGTCGCCCTGTTCCGCCTGATGGCGCGAGAAATCGCGCTGGATCATGGGGTTATCCTGACATTCCTGCCCAAACCCCTGTCTGAGGCAGGCGGCTCTGGCATGCATATCAACTTCTCCCTCTGGGAGTCAGGCGGGACCAACGCGCTTAGCTCTGGGCCAAAAGGCGGGCCGGATCACCTGAACGATCTCTCGCGCGGGTGCCTCGCCGGGTTGGTGCATCACCACAAAGGGCTGGCCGGTCTTGTTGCGCCGACAACAGGGTCGTACCGCCGCCTGCAACCGGCCTCCATGTCGGGCTATTGGCAGAACTGGGGCGGCGATCACAGGGGTGTCACAACGCGCGTGTCGGGCGAGGGCGGCTCCAAAGCGCGGCTGGAGCATCGCATGGCCGATGCCTCTGCCAACCCCTACACCGCTGCCGCTGCGGTGCTTCAGGCGGCGAAGCTGGGGTTCGAAGCGAAGCTGGACCTACCGCCTATGGAAACGGGAGATGGTTTCGACAAAGTGGACGCCAAATCAGGCACCGCGCAAACCCTACGCGCAGCGATTCAGGACTTGACCGCGGATACGGCGCTGGTCGATGCCGTGGGCCGCGAATTGGTTGAAAACCACGCCTTCATGAAAGAACGCGAATTCCGCAAAACCCGAGACATGGAACCCGACGCACTGCTCGATTTCTATGTCTGGTTCGTGTGACGTCTGGCCTGCTGCTATGCGCCTCGCGACCCTCGTCACCAACACCGACTTCAGCGACTTTGCTCACGCGCGTCCGCTGGACGACGCCAAGTTCGCGGCCATGATCCAGTCGGTGCGTCCTGACTGGCAAGTGGAGGCGTTCTGGGTCTGTAAAAACGAGTTCCCCGCAGACCTTACAGGCTTTGACGGTGTTATGATCACGGGCAGCCCAGCCTCTGTCACAGAGGGCGTGCCTTGGATGCTCCGCCTCGAAGACATGGTGCGTGACATGATCAATGCGCGCACCCCTCTCTTCGGCGCCTGCTTTGGCCATCAAATCATCGCCAAAGCTCTCGGCGCAGAGGTACAGCAGAACCCAGATGGCTGGGCGCATGGTTTGATCGCGGTGGAGCGTGTGTCCACTGCGCCCTGGACTGGGGAAAATCCAAATCTGGGGCTTTACGGATCGCATATTGAGCAGGTTTCGCTACCTTCTGGCGCTGAAGCTCTATTCCAAAGCCAAGGCTGCCCAAATGCGGGCTTTGCAATTGGCAAACAGGTCTTCACGGTCCAGCATCACCCGGAAATGAGCCGCGAATTCATCATCGATTTGGTCGAAGAATACGCGGAATACGTCGGCCCGGAGGTCACGGCCCGCGCCCGCGCCTCCCTCGACTTAGGTTCAGCGGATGGCGCTGCCTTTGCCAGCGAAGTGGCCGCGTTCTTTGAGCAGGCCGTATAACACCGAAACTCAGCTCAGCGGCTTCACCTTGATCCCGTGGCCGGGGTGCGGCGAACGCGAGGTCTAATTACCCGCGCTCTCCATCTTCCGCGTCGCCAGAACATGCTCCAGCCAACCCAGTTTCATCTCGGGCACCGAGGACAGCAGCAAGTCGGTATAGTCATCAAAAGGCGGCGTGAGCACTTCGGACTTCGTGCCATAGCGTTGCACACGGCCCTGATACATCACTGCGATGGAATCCGAGATTGCCTTCACCGTCGCCAGATCGTGGGTGATGAACAGATAGGCCACATTTTCGACCTTCTGCAGGTTTAGCAGCAGCTTCAGAATGCCATCCGCCACCAGCGGGTCGAGCGCGGATGTCACCTCGTCACAGATGATCAGTTTGGGCTTCGCGGCCAGCGCGCGGGCTATGCAGACACGCTGTTTCTGCCCGCCCGACAGCTCTGCTGGGTAGCGGTCCTGAAAGCCGGTGCCAAGCTCGATCTCGTCCAGCAATTCCTGAATGCGCTTCTGCTTTTCCGCGCCTTTGAGACCGAAATAGAACTCCAACGGGCGGCCAATGATCGTGCCGACGGTCTGGCGCGGGTTCATCGCGGTGTCGGCCATCTGATAGATCATCTGCAACTCGCGCAAATCCTCGATGGGGCGCGAAGGTTGGTCAGGCGTCAATTCCCGTCCGTCAAAGATGATCTTGCCTTCGCGCGGCGGCAGAAGCCCGGTAATCACCCGCGCAAGGGTGGATTTGCCAGAGCCGCTCTCGCCCACGACAGCCAGCGTTTGGCCGGGATAGAGCTCTACATTCACATCATGCAGTACGTCGAACTTGGTGCCCCTGTAGCGCGCTGTGATATTCTGGCATTGCAACACCGGATCGCCTTCGGGTTGCTTTTCGGGATGCTCGATGGAGCGGACGGAGACAAGTTCCTGTGTATAGGTTTCTTGCGGGTGGTTGATGATCTGATCGGTGGGGCCATATTCCACCATGTCGCCCATCTTGAGCACCATGATATCGTCGCTGACTTGCGCCACCACTGCGAGGTCATGCGTGATGTAGAGGGCGCCAACACCAGTATCGCGGATCGCTTCCTTGATCGCTGCCAGCACGTCGATTTGTGTGGTCACGTCCAGCGCGGTGGTCGGCTCGTCAAAGACCACCAAATCCGGCTCTGGGCACAGCGCCAGCGCGGTCATGCAGCGTTGTAGTTGCCCGCCGGAAACTTGGTGCGGGTAGCGTTTGCCAATAGTCTCTGGGTCTGGCAGGCCGAGCTTGCGAAACAGATCGATCGCGCGTTTTTCCGCGTCGGATTTGCTGAACTTGCCTTGGAACACGGCCGCTTCGATGACCTGCTCGCCGATCTGTTTGGCCGGGTTGAAGGACGCAGCCGCGGATTGCGAGACATAGGTCACCTCACCGCCGCGCAGCTTGCGGATATCGCCCAGCCCCGCCTTGAGGATGTCGCGGCCATTGACCCAAACCTCACCCCCGGTGATTTTCACGCCGCCCCGACCATAGGCCATCGTGGCCAGCCCAATGGTCGACTTGCCCGCGCCGGACTCGCCGATCAGGCCCAGCACCTTGCCTTGTTCGAGGTCAAAATCGACGCCGTGGACGATTTCAATGTCGTGGGGCTTTTCACCGGGCGGATAGACCGTTGCACCGATTTTCAGGCCGCGGACTTTGACGAGAGGGTCGGTCATATCATGCGCTCCTTG
>CAZPXE010000077.1:9661-11309 GCA_964590545.1 uncultured Rhodobacterales bacterium
GCGCGCGGGGGCGCTGCCCCCGGACCCCCGAAGTATTTGAAACCCGAAGAAGGGGAGGGCGTGTGCTCTTTTGCATCAGCCGCGTCCTCCTTTGAGCGATGTGGTCCGGCTCAATACCCAGTCGGCCACAAGGTTCACCGAAATCGCGAGGATCGCGATTGTGAGCGCAGGCCAAAGCGCGGCGCCGATGCCATAGGTCAGCCCTTCGGCGTTCTCCTTCACCAGCCCCCCAAGGTCCGCTTGCGGCGGTTGGATGCCAAGGCCAAGGAACGACAGGGTCGAGATGAACAGCACCGCGAAGATAAAGCGCAGGCCCATTTCCGCGACAAGCGGGGATAGGGCGTTGGGCAGGATTTCACGGAAGATGATCCAGCTATATTTCTCGCCGCGCAGTTTGGCCGCTTCGACATATTCCATCACGTTGATATCGACCGCCACGGCGCGGGCAAGGCGATAGACACGGGTGCTGTCGAGCAGGCCCATCACTAGGATCAGCACAGTGATCGTGATCGGCGTGATCGACAAGATCACGAGCGCGAAGATCAGCGAGGGGATCGACATCATCAGGTCCACGAACCGCGACAGCGCCTGATCGATCCAGCCCCCGACAACGGCAGCCAGAAAGCCAAAGATCGCGCCTGTGGTAAAGCTGATCAGTGTCGCCAGCGTCGCAATCCAGATCGTGGTGCGCAGGCCATAGATCATCCGGCTGAGCAGATCGCGGCCAATGCCGTCAGTGCCCAGCCAATGCTCGGCGCTGGCCGGATCCCAGAACCCGTTCGAGACCACCTCATCATAGCCATAGGGCGAAAGGAGCGGCGCGAAGATGGCGATCAGGAAGAACAGCGCGGTGAAGAAGATGCCCAGCAGGGCGGCGAAGGGGATGCGGATGAACATTACGCGGCTCCCAGAATTCTAAAGTAGGTGCACACAGCGCCTAGATACGTGACCGGGTGCCTCCCCGCGCGGTTTCCGTGTAAAACACGCTTGGTCGCACTGAACGTGTTTTTCGGCGAAAACACGTTCGGGTCGCACGAAATGGTATTTTTCGGAGAAAATATCATTTTGGATGCCGCAAGCGCGGGTTCGCAAGGATCGAAACCACATCCGCCACAAGGTTCAAGCCGATATAGATCGCCGCAAAGATGATCCCGCAGGCCTGCACCACCGGAACGTCCCGCTTGGTCACGTGGTCCACAAGGTATTGGCCCATGCCGGGATAAACGAACACCACCTCAACCACGACGACGCCAACCACCAGATAGGCAAGGTTCAGCATCACCACATTCACCACCGGAGAGATCGCATTCGGAAACGCGTGTTTGGCGATGACGGTAAAGCTCGACAGTCCTTTGAGTTCGGCTGTTTCGATATAGGCCGATTGCATCACGTTCAGGATCGCGGCGCGGGTCATGCGCATCATATGCGCCAGAACCACCAGCGTCAGCACGATCACGGGCAGGGCGATACTTTCCAGCCGTGTGAAGAAATCCGCCTCGGGTCGGTAGCCTACGGCGGTGGGTGAGAACCAGCGCAACTGCACGCCGAGCACGAACATCAGGATATAGCCCAGCACAAATTCAGGCATGGAAATTGTCGTCAGCGTCGAGGCCGAGATCATCTTGTCCGGCCAACGCTCTTGATACCG
>CAZPXE010000078.1:0-11130 GCA_964590545.1 uncultured Rhodobacterales bacterium
TGATTGGGCGGCTTTTCTGGTCGCCCAATTTCTGACTTCCCCGCATTGGCGCGGTTTGAGCCGCCCGGAGGACTTATGCCGATACTTTGGCTCTTGGGCATTATCACCGCAGTGGCGGCGCTTGGGTTTATCCTTGGACGGTCACGGGCGTTGGCGAGCGCTGGCAACGACTCACGTGTGTTGCATTCCTTGCCGATCTATTACGGCGCGAACGCCTTTATGAAATCTATCGTGCCAGCGGCAGGGCTGATCCTGATTTGGTTGCTTATCAAACCACTGGTGATCGACGGCAATGTTGGCCAAATGATCCCCGACAGCGACATTCGAGAGGGCGCCTCCCGAGGGCTTGTCATGGCCGAAGTCACGCGCACGGCCAATGGATTGGATGGGGCAATCGCAGCCGGTCTGCTGGATATCGAAACAGCCACAGATCCAAATAGCGATCCGGCCGAAATCACGTCCGTCCTGAAAGAAGCGGGGCAGGTTGTGACAGGAGAAATCACGCCGACGATCCTGCAAGCCGCGCAAAGCTATCGCGCGCAGAACGCGACCTCTGACACGATCATGACGGTTGTGGCGATTTTACTGGCGCTTGCCGGGGCTGCATGGGGCGTGCTGCAAGCCGCGCCGCTGTTCCGCGCGCGCAATGTAGTGGAGCAAGGGGTGCTTGCGCTTCTCATCGCCGCGGCCTCGGTCGCGATCCTGACCACCATCGGCATCGTGCTTTCGCTGCTCGGCAATACGTGGACTTTCTTCACGCTGTACCCTGCGTCAGAATTCTTCCTCCTGCTTGAATGGGCCCCCAGCTTTTCGGGTCGGGGCGGCGCATCGAGCCTTGGGATTCTGCCCCTGTTGTGGGGCACGTTCTATATCTCGCTGGTCGCACTGCTGGTCGCTGTCCCGATTGGCCTGTTCGCGGCGATCTACCTAAGTGAATATGCGACACCAAGAGTGCGCGGCTTTGCCAAGCCGATGCTGGAAATCCTCGCAGGTATCCCGACGATTGTTTACGGCCTGTTCGCTCTGCTGACGATCGGCCCGCTTTTGCTGAGCGTGTTCGGCGGCGAAACTGGTCTGGGGTGGATGCAAGGGCAACGCGCGGTTCTGACGGCGGGGATTGCGATGGGGATTATGCTGATCCCGTTTGTATCTTCGCTGTCCGACGACATTATCAACGCGGTCCCGCAAAGCTTGCGCGATGGCTCTTACGGTCTGGGCGCGACGAAGTCCGAGACGATAAAACAGGTTGTTCTGCCCGCAGCGCTGCCCGGCATCGTTGGCGCGGTCCTGCTGGCGACATCGCGCGCGATTGGGGAGACGATGATCGTGGTGCTTGGGGCAGGGGCTGCCGCCAGACTAAGCCTGAACCCCTTTGAGGCCATGACCACAGTGACCGCCAAGATCGTCAGCCAGTTGACAGGTGATAGCGATTTCGCCTCACCCGAAGCGCTGGTCGCCTTTGCGCTAGGGATGACGCTGTTTGTTATGACCCTGTGTCTGAATGTGGTCGCGCTATACATCGTGCGCAAATACCGGGAGCAATATGACTGATGACCGACGCGACCGTTAATCCAGCGGGCGATGCGCCCCGCACGAATAAGCCGCTGATCGCCGAAGACCCGCGCACCAAAAAGCGGAACGCGTCGGAAAAACGCTTCCGCGCCTATGGTATCGCCGCGATTGCGACGGGGCTGTTCTTTTTGGTGACGCTGCTGGGCGCGATCCTGACCTCTGGCCTGCCTGCGTTTAAGCAAGCGGTGGTGCAAATGCCCTTCACGCTCAGCCAGGAAGAGTTCGACGAGGCAGAAAAAGCCCTCCTGAAAACAAAGATTTATACCGGGTTCTTCATTGACGGCTTGTCCGCGAAGCTGGAGGCCGAAGGGGTTGAAGGCGAGTTTGACGCCAAGGCAATCCAACGCTTGCTGGGAAAAGTCGGCGGGGATCTGCGCCGCTTCTATCGCGAGAACCCCGATCAGTTGGGGCAGGAAGCGATTTTTGAAGTCGCGGCCTCCTCGCGCGTGGACCGCTATTTGAAAGGCACTTTCACGCGCGACGATCTGGTCGAAGGCAATCGCTTCTTCATGCCGGAAGACTTCGACCTGATCGACGCACTGCGAGAGGCTGGGATCATCACACAGGTGTTCAACTGGACCTTTATCACCGGCGTTGACACAGGTGTGGACAACCCTGGCGGCGCAGGGATTGGCGCGTCGGTGCTGGGCTCGTTCTTCATGATGCTGGTTGTGCTGGTTCTGTCGCTGCCGATTGGCGTCGCCGCGTCGATCTATCTTGAGGAATTCGCGCCGAAGAACCGCTTTACGGACCTGATCGAAGTGAACATCTCGAACTTGGCGGCCGTGCCATCGATTGTGTTTGGTATCCTTGGCCTTGCCGTGTTCATCCAGTTTGCCCATTTGCCGCAATCGGCGCCCCTCGTGGGCGGTCTGGTGCTGACGCTGATGACGCTGCCGACAATCATTATCTCCACCCGCGCCTCGCTGAAGGCGGTACCACCGTCGATCCGCGATGCGGCGCTGGGGGTAGGGGCCTCGAAAATGCAAGCGGTGTTCCACCATGTTCTGCCGCTGGCCGCGCCGGGCATCCTGACAGGAACCATCATTGGCCTCGCTCAGGCGCTGGGCGAAACCGCGCCGCTGCTGCTGATCGGGATGGTCGGCTTCGTGGCCCGCTATCCCGAAAATTTCGTCGAAGGATTTGTCGAGCCGAACTCGGCGGTGCCGGCGCAAATCTACAACTGGGCGGCGCGCTCGGACGCTGTCTTTACCGAAAAGGCCTGGGGTGGCATCATCGTGCTGCTGCTGTTCCTTGTGACCATGAACACGCTGGCGGTGTTTCTGCGGCGCCGCTTTGAACGCCGCTGGTAGGGGGTAAACCCATGAATGATATGAGAGTTTTGGAGAGAGACGTGAGCAGCGAAACCACCAAAATCGCCGCCCGTAAGGTGCAGGTGTATTACGCGGACAACCACGCGATCAAGGATGTGGACGTCGATATCGCGGACAAGACCGTGACCGCGTTCATCGGCCCGTCGGGCTGCGGCAAGTCCACCTTTCTGCGCTGCCTGAACCGCATGAATGACACAATCGATATCTGCCGCATCGAAGGGGATATCCTGATCGATGGCGAGGATATCTACGACAAACAGGTCGACCCGGTGCAACTGCGCGCCAAGGTCGGGATGGTGTTTCAAAAACCGAACCCGTTCCCGAAGTCGATCTTTGACAATGTGGCCTATGGGCCGAAGATTCACGGGCTGGCGCGCAACAAGGCCGAGCTTGATGATATCGTGGAAAATGCGTTGCGCCGTGCGGCTTTGTGGGACGAAGTTAAAGACCGTCTGAGCGCGCCGGGCACAGGTCTTTCGGGCGGTCAGCAGCAGCGTCTGTGCATCGCACGCGCTGTGGCGACGGAGCCGGAAGTGCTGCTGATGGATGAGCCCTGCTCGGCCCTTGACCCTATTGCCACCGCGCAGGTTGAAGAACTTATCGACGAGCTGCGCCAGAATTACTCGGTCGTGATCGTGACCCACTCGATGCAGCAAGCCGCACGGGTCAGCCAGAAGACGGCGTTTTTTCACCTCGGTAACCTCGTCGAGTTTGGCGAGACCGGGCAGATTTTCACCAATCCAACCGATCCGCGGACCGAAAGCTATATCACCGGACGGATCGGGTAAGGAGCAGACAGATGCAAGAGCAACATATTGCGACAGCCTTTGACCGCGATCTTGAGGCGATTCAGGCCCAGATTATGAAAATGGGCGGGCTTGTTGAGGCTGCGATTACGGATGGTGCGCGCTCGCTTGAGATGCGCGATGAGGAACTCGCCGAAGAAGTCCGTGGGCGCGACAAGGCCATCGACCAGCTCGAAGAGTTGATCAACGAAGAGGCCGCGCGCGTGATCGCGCTGCGGGCGCCGACGGCCATTGATTTGCGCCTTGTGCTGAGCGTGATCAAGATTAGCGCCAACCTCGAACGTATTGGCGATTATGCGAAAAACATGGCCAAGCGGACGGGCGTTCTGTCCTCGATGCCGCCCGTGAACGACAGCGCTGGCGCGTTGCGGCGCATGGCGCGCGAGGTGGAACTGATGCTGAAAGACGCGCTCGATGCGTATGTGCAGCGCGATGCGGAACTGGCCAGCGACGTGATCGCCCGCGATCTCGACGTCGATCAGATGTACAACGCGCTGTTCCGCGAGTTCCTGACTTTCATGATGGAAGACCCGCGCCAGATCACCGCCTGCATGCATCTGCATTTCATCGCCAAAAACATCGAACGGATGGGCGATCATGTGACGTCAATCGCGGAACAAGTTGTTTACCTCGTCACCGGAGAAATCCCAGACGAAAGTCGCCCAAAAGGCGACGAAACCAGCGCCATGAGTGTGGAGGGGTAGGGGTATGGCAACCGATCACCCGCGTGTTTTGGTGGTTGAGGACGAGCCTGCGCAGCGCGAAGTTCTGGCCTATAACCTTGAAGCGGAAGGGTTCGAAGTCAGTAAGGCTGGCAACGGTGAAGAGGCTCTGCTGCTGGTGGATGAGGACATGCCAGACATCATCGTTCTTGATTGGATGATGCCGAACCTCAGCGGGATCGAGGTGTGTCGCCGCCTTAAGACGCGACATGAAACGCGCTCTATACCTGTGATTATGCTGTCCGCACGATCCGAAGAAGTTGACCGCGTTCGTGGACTTGAAACGGGCGCGGATGATTACGTGGTCAAACCGTACTCCGTGATTGAGCTGATGGCGCGCGTTCGCAGCCAACTTCGCCGCGTGCGTCCGTCGACGGTCGGACAACAGCTTGAGTTCGACGACATCATGCTGGATTCGGAAAGCCACCGCGTCACGCGCGGCGATGAGCCGTTAAAACTTGGCCCAACCGAATTCCGATTGCTCAGCACTTTCATGGAAAAGCCTGGTCGTGTGTGGAGCCGAGATCAGCTGCTGGACCGCGTTTGGGGTCGGGATATCTATGTAGATACCCGTACCGTCGATGTTCATATCGGACGTTTGCGCAAAGCACTGACGGTGCATGGCGGAAAAGATCCCATCCGAACCGTGCGCGGCGCTGGGTACGCCTTGGGCTGAGATCACTGAACGGTAACAGCCTAATGCAAGAGAGGTGAGGTGGCTGGCGCGCCACTCATTGTTTTCTAATTGGAATCGCACTTCAGGGAAGCGCGCTCCTATAAGCCACACAAAGCGCAATAACTAGTATTATGTGAAATCAAAGGTTGGGGAGCGTGGACACTGACATGGCAGTGTTATGCATAGCCTCGTTTTCGTTGATCCAATTGCCCAAAGTTCGCCAGTACGTGCTGGTTCCAGAGGATTTGGGTGGAGATTTCTAGCGCCCTAAACCGAGGCTTTATCTTGTGGAGGTTAACAAATCAAGCTAGCGAAAGTACGTTGATTACCAATTTTGGAAGTTCGATATGAAGCATTACAAGGACATGACAAAGAAAGAGCAAATTCGAATTGACATAGTCCTGTATTTGATAATCGTGGTTTTGTACTTTTTTCTGCCAAGCGATATGGGTGGAGGAATTGGAAGGCAATTGATAACGTTGGCCACATTCTTGGGGCCATTCTACATAATCTACCAACTATATTTGTACCGGAAGTAAAATGGGAATTTTTGACAGGAAAATGCGATTTATGTAAATAAAAGGGCCTTGTCGTGTATGCTACTATGCCCATCAAGATTACACAGTTCTGACGGCTATTTCATAGCATTAGCGCTTGAAGTTCACTTGGTACGTCAGCTCACAAGGCGCTTGAACCAGCCTTTCTTTTTCGAGCCGTCATCTTCATCAGCCGGCTCCGCGCCTTCATCTGGCGCGCTCACGGCATCGATGAAGTTATTGAAGAATTGATCGGCCATCTTCTTTGCAAACCCGTCAACGATACGGCTACCGAGTTGCGCGAGCTTGCCTCCGACCTTGGCTTCGACATCATATGTCAGAATTGTCTTGTCGCCATCTGCGGACAGCGAGACATCGGCACCGCCCTTGGCGAAGCCCGCGGCACCGCCTTTGCCTTCTCCGGCAATCTTTACGCTTTGTTGCTCTACCATATCGCTCAGTGTCACGGCGCCTTTGAACGTGGCCTTTACCGGGCCAACCTTTTGCACGACCGTCGCTTCGAACCCGTCCTCGGCGGAGCCGCTCATCTCCGTACATCCGGGCACGCATTCTTTAAGCACTTCTGGATTCAGAAGCGCGGCCCAAACCGTCGCCACATCGGCATCGATGGTTTTACTGTCGTTCATACGCATGGAGTTTATCCTTATATATTCAGTGCCTTGCCAGTTTACACGAAGCGGCACACAGCATGGCAGGTTGATACTAACGCTCTATCGGCAACCATGTCAGCCCGAAATCGAAGTTAAGCTGCACTAAGGCGACAGTCGCAAAGGAAAGCATAGCCCTTCAGAATCGCAAACCAGACTTTGGCGCAAAGCCTAAACTCTCAGCCCGCAGCGCCCGTCGGAGCGACACATATCCTGTGTAACGATCGAGCGCGCGTTTGGTCCCCCCCTGAAGGATTGGCGCAGAGGTCATGAAGTTCGCGAGATTTGGCACCCTTTGTACTAGAATGCTGGACAGGGTCGATTTTGCGCGTGATAAGGAGTTTACCACTTGGACTAAAATCACATGTCGTCATTCCTGTTATTGAACGGGCCAAACCTGAATATGCTGGGCACCCGGCAACCTGAGGTATACGGCTCCACCACCCTCGCCGATTTGGTGGCTACCGTCACTGCAAAAGCAGAGGCGCAGGGTCATCGTGTTTCGGCCGCTCAATCCAACAGCGAAGGTGCTTTGGTTGATCAATTGCACAGCGCGCGCGGCGTCCATGACGGGGTCATTTTCAACGCCGGGGCATATACCCACACGTCTGTTGCACTGCACGATGCGATTTCCGCCTGCGAGTTGCCAGTGGTTGAAGTACATATCAGCAACGTTCATGCCCGCGAGGAATTCCGCCATCATTCGATGCTTAGCCGCGTGTGTTTGGGCGTTATTGCTGGGTTTGGTATCAACAGCTACATGCTAGCTCTTGATGCGCTTATTGCCGCAACGGAAGCGAAATGAGCAAAGGCGTCCAATCTTATCTGATGTTTCTGTCGAATTGCCAAAGCCTTGAGGAGCTTTGGGAAGAACACACTGCCAAAATGGCAGAATATGGGTTTGATCGGCTGATTTATGGCTTCACGCGTTATCGCACGGCCACATCATTGGGTGATCCCGAAGACTTCGTAATTCTGACGAACCATTCCAAAGAATACACCGACGTCTTTATGGGCGAAGGCAAGTATTTCAACGCGCCCATGGTCCGTTGGGCGCTAGAGAATGAAGGCGTCGGCTCGTGGAAGATGCTCCGCGATATGCTCTCGACTGGGACCATGAGCACATCCGAGCAACGGATGTTCGAGTTCAATCAAAAGATGGGCGTAACCGCAGGCTATACGATTTCGTTCAAGTCTATCTCGGCCCGCTCAAAAGGGGCCATTGCTTTGACAGCGCGGGTGGGATTGAGCCAATCCGACATTGATGGTGTTTGGGCTGAACATGGGCGCGACCTGCATTTGATGAACAATATTGCGCATCTGAAAATTCTTACCCTGCCCTACGCTGCGCCGAATCGCGCGCTGACCAAACGGCAGCGAGAAGCGCTTGAATGGGTCGGAGACGGCAAGACCACGCAGGATATTGCACTTTTGATGGGGCTGACGTCAGCAACAGTGGAAAAACACTTACGACTTGCGCGCGAGTCGCTTGCGGTTGAAACAACGGCGCAAGCAGTGCTGAAAGCTGCGTTTCATAACCAAATGTTCATTCTGGACTTTTGACCATTTAATAACAAAATCAAAACCTTCCTTGATGCGATCACCTCATGTGACGTGTAGATTTTGACGAGTCTGACCGGATTCTCTCCTTGACAGCCCTTAGCAGATCAGGCGCCAAAAATAACACGTAAAACCAATACTCTAGCCTTCCGAGCTGTCAGGCAGATTGTTCGATCTTGACGTTAAGGTCACGCTTCAGAGCAACAAAATTTCGTGGGTATGGAATCCCGTACTTTCTTAACGCAACGTAAAAACGCATTCTGTCACTGTTCCGTGAGTGGTGGCTTTGTGCCTTGGAACAGCGAGAGAGGATCCCCTGAAATTGCAGGGCTCGCCTGTCTCTTCCGGTTTTCCGGGGCCGGTCTGGGGGTGTATATTCCGTTCTCAGACCGGGTTTAACGTCCTTGTCTCATCCCCGTGGCAGGACATTATGAGACGGGGTCGCCCTGGGGTGGCCCCGTTTTCTTTTTGCAGGGTGATGCGCAAGAAAAAAGGCGCTCCGAAGAGCGCCTTCAATCGAAACATCTGTCCGCAGGCTTAGCCCTGAGCAGCTTTTGCAACTTCAGCAGCGAAGTCTTCTTTCACCACTTCAATGCCCTCGCCCACTTCGAGGCGAACAAAACCTGTTACCGTCGCACCGGCCTCGGTGGCAGCAGCTTCGACAGTCAGGTCCGGGTTCACCACAAAGCTTTGGTTCAGCAAAGTGCTTTCCGCGACGAATTTCTTCATGCGGCCCACGATCATCTTCTCGATGACTTGCTCAGGCTTGCCGGACTCGCGCGCGATATCCATCTGCACTTGCTTTTCTTTCTCGACAACCGCCGAGTCCAGATCCGCCTCCGACAGGGCTGCCGGGTTCACAGCCGCGATGTGCATCGCAACCTGCTTGCCGAATGCCTCATCACCGCCATCGAGCGCAACCAGCACGCCGATCTTGCCCATGCCGCCTGTCGCGGCGTTGTGGACATAAGACACGACCGTGCCGCCGGACAGTTTGGACATGCGGCGCAGCGTCATGTTCTCGCCGATGGTCGCGATCTTGTCGGTGATCGTGTCTGCGACGGACTTGCCGCCCAGATCCGCTGCGCCCAACGCGTCCACGTCATCCGCGCCCAGAGCTGCTTTGGCGATTCCGCCGACCATCTCTTGGAATTCGGCGTTCTTGGCAACGAAGTCGGTTTCCGCATTCACTTCAACCGCAACGCCTGTGCCGCCATCGACGACCACGGCCACGAGGCCCTCGGCAGCCGTGCGGCCCGATTTCTTGGCCGCTTTCGCCAGACCTTTGGTGCGCAGCCAGTCAACGGCAGCTTCCATGTCGCCATCGTTTTCGGTCAGCGCTTTCTTCGCGTCCATCATGCCTGCGCCGGTGCTGTCGCGCAGTTCTTTTACCATTGCTGCTGTGATTGCCATCTTGGCTCTCCTCAAATGCAAATACGTTTGGGGCAGGCTCTACCCTGCCCCGTGTAACAGGTCCGTGACGAAGGGCTTAGCCTTCGGCAGGCGCTTCTTCTGCTGCCGGGGCGGCCTCTTCGGCGACGGCTTCTTCGACCGGAGCCTCTTCCAATGCACCCAGATCAACGCCAGCGGCGCCAAGCTGCGCGGACATACCGTCCAGCGCGGCGCGCGAGGCCAGATCGCAGTACAAAGCGATGGCGCGCGAGGCGTCATCATTGCCCGGAATTACATAGTCGATACCGTCGGGCGGGCAGTTGGTGTCAACGATCGCCACGATCGGAATACCCAGCTTCTGCGCTTCGGCCACGGCCAGCGCTTCTTTTTTCACGTCGACGATAAACAGCAGGTCCGGACGGCCACCCATTTCGGAGATCCCGCCGAGCGAGGCTTGCAGTTTCGCTTGGTCGCGCTCCATGCCCAGACGCTCTTTCTTGGTCAGACCGTCAAAGCCCTGCGCCGCTTGCTCGTCAATCGCCTTCAGGCGGTTGATCGACTGGGACACGGTCTGCCAGTTGGTCAGCGTGCCGCCGAGCCAGCGATGGTTCATATAGTATTGCGCGCATCTCTCAGCCGCATCTGCAATCGGGCCAGCGGCCTGACGCTTGGTGCCAACAAAGAGGATGCGGCCAGATCTTTGATGAACGGCGCTGCGGTATCGCGGATCACTTTCAGCGCCTGATCCAGCATCGGAACCGTTTGCGTCAGGTCCATAATGTGGATGCCGTTGCGATCCCCATAAATGTACTGACCCATTTTCGGGTTCCAGCGTTGTGTCTGGTGGCCAAAGTGGACGCCTGCTTCGAGCAGCTGGCGCATGGTAAACTCAGGAAGAGCCATGTCTTTTTCCTTTCCGGTTTCAAGCCTGTGGCGGGGTGTCTCAGCCCATTCGGACCAACCGGCGGACCTTTGAGGATGTCTCCCCCATCGGCCCAACCCCACCAGCGGAGTTCGTGGGCGCGCGTATAGGCGGCGCATTGCGCTAATGCAAGTGCTTTATGTGGCCCGCACGCACTGCCGCTTCTGCCTGTGCTGCAAGGGTTTTGCGACTTGTCACCTCAGCGACTTGAATGGGGCTGTGATACACCACTGTCACCGCGCCATTGCGCCGTGCCGCCAGCGTGCGCAGCAAATGCGGTCCAAACTCCATATCGCCCCACCAGCCATAGAACCGGCGGGTTTCGCCCGGCGGCGCGTGATAGATGACACTAACCGGTTGCACCCAGATTTCATCCTTCAAGTGATCATTTAAGAATGGTGCGAAAAGTGTTGTTTTAAATGGAATAACCTGCATTCCATCGGTGCTGGTTCCTTCGGGAAAAAACACCAATTTATGCCCAGCAAGAAGCCTGTCCTCGATCATTTGCGCATGGTCCCGCGCTCGGGTCCGGTCTCGGTCAATGAAAACAGTCCCAGTCGCCCGCGCCAGCCAACCGATCCCAAACCACCGCGCCACTTCGGCTTTAGATACAAAGTAGATCGGCGTGGCGGCGTTCAGCACAAAAATATCCAGCCAAGAGCTGTGATTTGCAACTATCGCGCCATGTTGCGGCAATGGAACCCCGTGGGTTTTGTAACTCAAACCCAAAAGTTTTAACGCATTGCGGCACACGAAGACCGTTATATGCGGCGTAACAGGGCGCGCCTGACCGCATAAGGGCCTTTCAAACAGACGCACAAACAATAGCGCGGCCAGCCCGCCAAACACGAGAATGGCGATGGGTATTCCGCGCACCAGCGCCCGCATGTAATCCGCGATACCGAGTGGAACAAAATCCGGCTCTGGTGCGCCATCCCAGGT
>CAZPXE010000079.1:0-11073 GCA_964590545.1 uncultured Rhodobacterales bacterium
GCTATTCTGTAGGCCTGGCTCAGGCAATAGCCGATGATGGATGCATTCAGCCCAAGGCCCACAAACACCCACAGATCGCCTTCTGCAGGCCAAACCCATGCCCGCAACAGGAATTGCACCGAAGCTGTGCTGTCAGCGGAGGCAAAACGCCCGTCCCCCGCCACCAGAAAAAAGCCCGCAGAGACCACGATAAACATACCTTGAATGTAGACCGCCAGCGCCGAGGCTTTGCTTTCTACTCCAAGCTTGCGTGTCAGCAATTGGGTCAGCGCATAGGTGAGTGCGGCCGCAATGGGCAGCAACAGAACCACGCGCGTGGCCCCGATGTCGCTTGCCCCCTCCCAGGGGCGCTGCATGATCACGACTCCGATGAAGCCGAAAACAACCGCCCCCAATCGCAAAGGGCCGACCTTTTCCCCAAGGATCGGGATCGACAGAAGAGTGATAAACAAAGGGGCCGCGAAAAACAGCGCAGTGGCATCGGCCAGCGGCAAAGCGGCCAGTGCCAGAAAGAAGGTCATGTTGGAAATCACAATCAGCAACCCGCGCAGCACATGGATGCCGGGCCTGCGTGTGTACAAGATCCGCCAACCGCCCTCCATCTGCACCAGAACCAGCGAAAACAGAATGCCGATGAAAGACCTGACAAACACGATCATGAATTGCGCAAAGACCTGCCCCAAAGGGCTGAACCCGGCCAAGGCGATTGCCGAGATCAAGAAGATGATGGTCGAACGCACCGTCTAAGCCAGCAGTCTCATGAAAGGCGCGCTCTTGTTGTACAGGAGCGCGCCTTTTTCGTTTTACCGGTTCGGTCAGGCCCGGTGTTAATGCTGCGCAAGCCTTTTCAATTGACCTTTCCGCTCAAAGGCCCCATATGCGCATCAGCCATGCTTCCCTGTCCGCGTGAGACAGGTGGCCCCTGACGCCCATACGGGCAGGACGGGCGAGGCCGAGAGGCTGGCGAATTCACACAGGTCCAGATCACGCGGGGCCGGGCGGATATGATGTCCGCACCACCACGCTGCGGCGCGCGATTGCGCCACGGGACACTATGAACGGTGCGCAAGAGCCGCACCGAGAAGGATATACTTTGACTGATTTCGTTTCGCTGGGCCTCGCCCCGCGCTTTGCCAAAAGCCTTGCCGCGCTTGGCCTGACCGATCCCACCCCGATTCAACAGCGGGCGATCCCGCTGGCGCTGGACGGGCGTGACGTGATGGGGCTGGCACAAACCGGCACCGGCAAAACCGCTGCTTTCGGCCTTCCGATGGTGCAAAAACTGCTGGAAACGGGCAAACGCAAACCTGCCCCCCATACCATGCGCGGTCTCGTCCTCGCCCCCACGCGCGAGCTTGCGGGGCAGATTTTGGACAATCTGCGTGCTTATGCCGAAAACACACCGCTCAAGACCGCGCTGGTCGTTGGCGGTAAATCGATAAACGCGCAGGCCAAGCGGTTGGAGCGGGGCTGCGATATTCTCGTCGCGACACCGGGCCGCTTGCTGGACCTGATCGACCGGGGCGCAGTGCTGCTCGACAAGTGCGAGTTTCTGGTGCTGGACGAAGCGGACCAGATGCTTGATCTGGGCTTCATCCACGACCTGCGCAAAATCTCTGGCCTAGTGCCGAAAGGCCGCCAAACACTGCTCTTCTCAGCTACCATGCCGAAGCAGATGAACGAGATTGCGCAGGGCTTCTTGACCAATCCCGAACGGGTGCAAGTCTCGGCTCCGGGCAAGGCTGCCGACAAGATCACCCAATCGGTGCATTTCATCGCCAAGGCGGCCAAAACCGATCTGTTGATCGAGTTGCTGGGTGAGCACCGCGATGCGCTCGCGCTCGTCTTCTCGCGCACCAAGCATGGGGCGGAAAAGCTACGCAAGGTGCTCGACAAGGCAGGTTTCGCCGCCGAGAGCATCCATGGCAACAAATCGCAAAACCAACGTGACCGGGCGCTGAAAGCCTTCCGCGCGGGTGAGGTGCGGGTGCTGGTCGCCACCGATGTGGCCGCGCGGGGGATCGATATCCCTGATGTGGAATATGTTTATAACTACGACCTGCCCAATGTGCCGGAAAACTATGTTCACCGAATTGGCCGCACCGCGCGCGCCGGGGCCGAAGGGCAGGCGATTGCCTTCTGTGCACCGGATGAGGCGGAATACCTGCGCGACATCCAGAAGGTGATGAAGCTGGACATTCCCGTCGCCTCCGGCTCCCCTTGGGAGGGCGTTGCACCTGCGGCCAAGGGCAAGCAAGGCCCGCGCGGTGGCAAGCCTAGCGGTAAACCTGGGGGCGGCGCGAACCGTAATCGCCGCCGTCGTCCCAACCGTGGTAAGAGCCAGGGGAGCCCGCGCGCAGCAGCCTAATGCATGTCGTCATTGGCCTGATCGCTGCCTTTGTGATCGTCGCGCTGGTTGCGCGGCGGCGCAAAACCACGCGCAATTGCCGCTGGAGGGCGGACAAGAAGGGCGACAAAGGAAGCCTGCGCAAGTATCGATGTGCTGCTTGCGGGGGCGAAGCATTCACCGCGAAAAATGGCCCTCCGAATAAGTGTGTCGCCGAGAACGCCCCAAAATCGCTGTGAGTGCACAGGTTTTGCACAAGCTGCAACGACGACCTGCGCGCTGACGCAATAGCTCTGCCCCATCACGAACCATGAGGGGTAGAGAATGTTAAAATCCAAAGCGATACGCTTTTTCCTGATCGGCGGGTTGACCGTGCTGGCCTCGGTGCCCGCCGTTTTCGTCGCTGATGTAATCAACGAACGGGCAGGCTATAGCCGTCAAACCACTGCCGAGTTGGGCCGCGAATGGGGCGGGCCGCAAACACTGCGTGGGCCTGTTATGATGATCCCGGTCGAGGAGACGGTAACGGTCGAGGTACGCAAACCCGTTCTCGACCCGGACACCGGCATCCAACTCACCGATGAGAACGGAACGCGCTTGGTGCGCGTCACCGAAGACACCCGCATCGAACGCCGTAAACCGATCTATGTGCTGCCCGAGAGGTTCTCGGCTGAGCTGACAACCCAGACCCAAACACGCTATCGCGGCTTTTTCTCGGTGCCCGTCTATACCGGCGAGGTTGCAATCTCCGCCGCGTTTGACCTCTCGGATGTGCCGCAAATGATCACTGGCACCCAGCGTATTCTGTGGGACCGTGCCGCGCTCCATACGCGCGTCACTGCCAATAAGGGCCTGCGCGGCACGGCTGAGCTGCGCGCCGGGTCACAGAGTTTCAAGATGGAGCCATTGCAGACCGAAAACGGCCCGGCGTCTGGGTTCTCTGCCCGGCTCGGCGATCCGCGCCAATTAGACGCGTTCACACTGACCCTCGGCCTCTTCGGAGCAAACAGCCTCAAAGTCTCACCCGTGGGCCGCGCCAGTGAAGTTACGCTCACCTCCGACTGGGCGCATCCCAGCTTCACGGGGGCGTTCCTGCCAAATCACTCTGACATATCAGACGAGGGTTTCACCGCCACATGGGACATCCCGCACCTTGCCCGGACCATGCCGCAATTGGCCCGTTTCGATCCGACGGCAGAACAGAACATGGCGGCAAGTTTCGGTGTCGCTTTCTATCAACCCAATGATTTTTATCAGAAATCCTACCGTGCCGCGCGCTATGCAGTCATGTTCATTGGCCTGACTTTCTTGGCAATTTTCCTGCTGGACCTGCGCCGCGAAACGCCCACGCATCCAGTGCAGTATGTTCTGATCGGGGCGGCGCAACTGACCTTCTTCCTGTTGATGGTCGCTTTGGCCGAACAGATTGGCTTCGCGCAAGCCTATGCCGCGGCAGGCGGAGCCACCATCGCGCTGGTTTCGGCTTTCGCAGCGCTCGCGATGCGCTTTGGCTGGCAAGCGCTTAAACTGGGCGGGGTGCTTATGCTGCTGTATGCTGTGCTCTATCTGATCCTGCAAAGTGCGGATTACGCCCTGCTTGCGGGTTCGACGCTGGCCTTCCTGACCATCGCCGCGACTATGTTCGCGACCCGGAATGAGGATTGGTCTGGCGGCGGAAAACTCCTCGCCTCGTTAATGCACGACCCAAACCCTGCACCAACCAAGCGCAACACCGCTTGAGCACCAGTTCTCCCCTTGCCATAACCCTTGGGAAGGGGAGAACAACCATGACGAACGCGCCCACCCACGCCAAACATCACTGGGACTTGCCCCCGGTCATTTGCTACCCGCCGGAAACTTTGCCCGCGCCTGACATGGCGCTCTACGCAGACGCGCGGGATGGGGCGGTGAAGAGCGGCGAAGTGCTTGTCCCGGCCCGCGAGGCGCGATGTTTTGAAGTCCCTGCGGGCCATTTCTTTCGGATCACGTCAACCGAAGGTCCTCAGGTTGGTGATTTAAACCTGCACAATTTGCACAATCTGACTGAGCGGTTCTATTCTGGCAAAACCCGCGCGCTGCATGGCACCCATGTGACGACGGGTGAACAGCTTTGGTCGACGATCCCATACCTGCGTCCCTTGGCGACGATCACGACCGATACGCTGGATTGGTACGGGCTGGATGACCATGGCGGCGCGGTGCATGACGTGATTGGTACGCGGTGCGATCCCTATACCCATCACGCCCTGTCCGGCGGGCAGTATCACCATTGCTGCCACTCGAATCTGACCCGTGCGCTGGCCGATCATATGCAGGTTCCGCGCAAAGAGGCTGAGTTTTTGGTGCAAGACGTAATGAACGTGTTTATGTGTACCGGCTTCACGCGCGACACCGGTCAGTACTTCATGAAGGCCAGCCCGGTTCGGCCGGGAGATTACATTGAATTCTTTGCCGAAATCGACTTGCTGGGAAACCTGTCGGCCTGTCCCGGTGGTGATTGCTCAACCACCCATTCCTCGGACGCGGCGGCATGCTATCCGCTTTTGGTAGAGGTATTTGCCCCCGCGCCCGGCGCGTTGCAGGGCTGGAAAGGGCCAGAGTTGAACGGCTATGATCGAAGCCATGGTACGTAGCGGCTAGCTAGGTCTCAAACGCCGCTTCAAGTGCGATTTCGATCATGTCACCGAAACTCCGTTCGCGCTGATCCGAAGGCAGCGCCTCGCCAGTTTGCAAATGGTCTGACACAGTCAAAACGGCCAAAGCGCGGCGCTTGTGGCGCGCGGCAAGGGTGTAGAGTTCCGCCGCCTCCATCTCAACGCCCAGAATGCCGTGGCGCACCATCTGCTCGTCCAGATCGGGACGTTCGGCATAGAAGACATCGGACGAATATATCCCGCCAACATGGGTCGGTACATCGCGCTTTTCCGCAGCAGTTACAGCGGCTTGCAGCAGGGACCAATCGGCGCAGGGGGCGAAGTTCACCTCTTTGAAAATCCCGGAGGAGGGCGAGGTGATTGTGCTGGCGGTCATTGCGATAATCACATCGCGAATACCGACATGCGCCTGCATCCCGCCGCAGGACCCAACGCGGATCAGTGTTTTGACATCATAACTGGAAATCAGTTCATTCACGTAAATCGACAGCGACGGCATCCCCATCCCGCTACCCTGAATGGTCACACGATTGCCTTTCCAAATGCCGGTAAAGCCCAGCATCCCGCGTACTTCATTGACGCAAACAACATCCTCCAAAAACGTCTCCGCCGCCCATTTCGCGCGGTAGGGATCGCCCGGCATCAGGACGGTTTCTGCGATCTCTCCGGGGGCTGCGCCGATATGGACTGTCATGGGGATGCTCCGTTTTGGTTTGCCCCCTCAGAGTGGCGTGTTGGGCGGACAGGGGCAAGTTACAAGTCGGGTTTTCCCCACTCGCAACTTGCGTGAACGATGTTCAAGTATCTTGATGTGTCAGAAAAAGGAGTATTGGTGATGAAGTATCTGTTTGGAGTTCTGGGCGCGGCAACGCTGAGCTTGACGGCTTGTGATGTTACGCATCCGGTCGCCGTCGTTGGCCCGTCAAACACAATTTATCGCGGCACGGCCACGGCAACCTTCATTGAAGGCGGCTGGTTTCAGGTCGGCAATGGATCGAACAGTTGTAGGGGGCGGTATTCACCCGCGAGCGAAGCAAAGCAAGTGACGTTTCCTGTAACCTGTTCGAACGGATTGAGTGGAATCGGCACTGCCATTTACGACTCCCCTCGATCCGGTGGCGGCGAAATCGTTATGCAAGATGGTTCTCGCTGGCGCTTTATCTTTGGCCGCGCAGCCCTGCAACTTAAGTAAAATACAAAGGGGGCCGCGAATGGGCCCCCTGTTACCAAATACACCCGAGGCGAAATTCACCCGGCGTAATAGCCAAAATGGATTTGTCAGATTTCCATCGACGCGGGAGATGTCCCCTTCTCAACCTCAGCACGATACCAGTTCGGTTGACGCCCTTTTCCTGTCCATGTTTGCGTAGCATCGGCCGGGTTGGCATATTTTGCAGGACTGGAAGATTTTTTAGCGGATTTCCGCTTGCTCGGTGCGCTACCAGCGGCAGCTGCCGCAGAACCTGTTAACTCACTCAACTTGAAGCCGAATTTTGCCGCGGCCTTTTCGGCAGCTTTTTTGGCTTCGCGCTTTTCTTTCGTTTCGATGCCTTTCAAAGCTTTTTGTACGTCTTTCAACATCTTCTCGAGTTGTTTTTTCGACATAGTCTTCAGATCGTTCGCCATTTTTTTTTCCTTTTTGAACGAATTTGGTGTGAGTATTTTGGCTTAAGCACAGAAAAAGGGCTGAACGCAAGCGAACAGCCCTTCGATTTTGTGTCAGTTTTTGGCGTTATTCCGCAGCAACTGCCTTTGGATCGACCAAAACAACGATATCAGACATGATCGAATTCAATTCGAAATCTTTTGGCGTATAGACCCGCGCTACACCCATTGCGCGAAGCCGGTCCGCATCATCATCTGGAATTATCCCACCTACGATCACCGGAATATGCCCCAGACCTTCTTTCTGCATCCTTGCGATCATATCCTCGACAAGCGGGATATGCGAACCACTGAGAATGGAAAGCCCGACAACATGGGCGTCTTCTTCGATAGCAGAGCGAACAATTTCCTCTGGCGTCAGGCGAATTCCGTCATAAGAAATGTCCATGCCGCAGTCGCGGGCGCGCACGGCAATTTGCTCTGCGCCATTTGAGTGGCCATCCAGCCCCGGTTTGCCGACAAGGAATTTCAGGCGGCGACCCAGTTTATCGGACACCGCATCAACCGCGTCACGGATATCATCCAGCCCTTCGGTTTTGTTAGAGCGGCCTAGCGAAACCCCTGTCGGGCCTCGATATTCCCCGTGTACAGCGCGCATCTGCGCGGCCCATTCGCCGGTTGTGACCCCGGCCGCGGCGCAAGCGATAGAGGCGGGCATGATATTCTCGCCCGCTTTCGCCGCCGCCCGCAAATCGGCCAATGCTGTTTTCACAGCGGCATCGTCACGCTCGGCCCGCCATGCATTCAAACGGTCAATTTGCTCCTGCTCCACCGCAGGATCGACCACCATAATCCCACCATCGCCGGTCATCAGCGGCGAGGCTTCGCCCTGCTGCCATTTATTCACACCGACAACGACCGTTTCACCGGCTTCAATTCGGTTGAGGCGTTCCGAGTTACTCTCGACCAACCGGCTTTTCATATATTCAATCGCGCCAATCGCGCCGCCCATGCCGTCAAGATTGCTCAACTCATGGCGCGCGCCTTCTTTCAGGGCCTCAACTTTCGCGTCAACGGCGGGGTTGCCATCAAACAGATCTTCGAATTCCAGCAAGTCGGTTTCATAGGCCAGAATTTGCTGCATCCGCATGGACCATTGCTGATCCCACGGGCGCGGCAGGCCGAGGGCTTCGTTCCAAGCGGGCAATTGCACCGCGCGCGCGCGCGCCTTTTTCGACAGCGTCACGGCGAGCATTTCGATCAGGATGCGATAAACGTTATTCTCGGGCTGCTGCTCTGTCAGGCCCAGCGAGTTAACCTGTACGCCGTAGCGAAAGCGACGGAATTTAGGATTATCAACACCATAACGGCTCTGGCAAATCTCATCCCACAAATCGACAAAAGCGCGCATCTTGCACATTTCTGTGACAAACCGAATGCCTGCATTCACGAAAAAGGAAATACGGCCCACGACGGCGGGGAACTCCTCCGGGTCAATCCGCGGCTTCAACGTGTCCAGAACCGCCGTTGCCGTCGCCAAAGCAAAAGCCAATTCCTGCTCGGGCGTCGCGCCCGCCTCCTGCAGGTGGTAAGAGCAAACATTCATGGGGTTCCATTTCGGAACATTGGTGAAGCAATACTCCGCCACATCCGCGATCATTTTCAATGACGGCTCCGGCGGGCAAATATAGGTGCCGCGCGACAGGTATTCCTTGATCAGATCGTTTTGCACCGTGCCTTGCAGTTTGGTCGTATCCGCACCCTGTTCCTCGGCCACTGCGATATACAGCGCCAATAGCCACGGCGCGGTCGCGTTGATGGTCATCGAGGTGTTCATTTGCTCCAGCGGAATGTCATTGAACAAAGTCCGCATATCGCCCAGATGGCTGACAGGCACGCCGACCTTCCCGACTTCGCCTCGGCTCAGCACATGGTCGCTGTCATATCCCGTCTGCGTGGGCAAGTCGAACGCCACCGAAAGACCCGTCTGCCCCTTCGCCAGATTCGAACGGTAAAGCGCGTTTGACGCAGCTGCGGTGGAGTGCCCGGCATAAGTACGGATCAGCCAAGGGCGGTCTTTTTGCGTCTGCGTCATGGGCACCTCTTCAAGATGAGTCGTTAAAGCAACATTGTTTCGCTGCGGCATAGATATGTGGAACTTTATGTCAAAGTCAATTCGCTGCGTTGCGGCGAAGATGCGCTTTTTTGACAGTTTCGGCAAGAAAAGCCCAAACATCCCCTTATGGAATGGTTACCAGACCCTTCTGCCTAGCCTTTACGCATTCTGCGACACCTGTCACATTGCCGGGCATGACACAGGTCGTGGAACTCCCGCTTTGGCTATTCGTGCTGATTATGCTGTTCGCGGCGGTCACATTGGCTTCGCATTTCCTGTTCCCTTCTGTGCGCTGGTTCTTTCGTCGGCGGTTCGAAAAAGCGGTTGCACGGCTGAATGAGCGGCTGACCCGACCCATCGAGCCGTTCAAGCTGGCCCATCGTTACGACATGATCCAGCGGCTGATTTACGATCCGCAAGTGACCGAAGCGATTGTTGAGTATGCGCGCAAAGAGGGCGTGCCAGAAAACGTCGCCTTCGAAAAAGCTCGTAGCTATGCACGCGAGATTGTGCCGAGCTTCTCTGCCTTCACCTATTTCGGCTTCGGCATTCGCGTTGCCCGACTGCTTGCGAACGCGCTGTATAATGTACGCACCGGGCGGAACAATGATCAGGTCATTGCCGATGTGTCGGCGGATGCGACGGTCGTGTTCATTATGAACCACCGCTCGAACATGGATTATATGTTGGTCACCTATCTCGCTGCGCGCGCTTCGGCCCTGTCCTATGCGGTGGGGGAATGGGCGCGGATCTGGCCGCTGTCCCGGCTGATCAAATCCATGGGCGCTTATTTTATCCGTCGCAAATCACGCGGAGCGCTCTATCGCCGGGTGTTACAGCGTTATGTGGCAATGGCGACGGAAGGCGGCGTGACACAGGCGATCTTCCCGGAAGGGGGGCTGTCGCTGGATGGCCGCCTCGCACCGCCCAAGATGGGGCTGCTCACTTACGTCGTTGAAGCTGCGCGCGGGGCCGGGCGGGACGTGGTCTTTGTCCCGGTCGCGATCAACTATGACCGGGTGCTGGAAGATCGGGTTTTGATGGCGGCGCATAAACGGGGTGATCGGCGCTTCGGTGCTCGGATTTCCGTGGTGCTGGGGTTCGTCGCGCGCAAAGTTTGGCTCCGCCTGCGCGGACGGTTTTTACGCTTTGGCACAGCTGGTGTTGTGTTCGGAGAGCCGCTGTCGATGCAAGGCTTTGGCCCCACACGCCCGATTGAAGACCTTGCCGAAACGCTGATGGTGCGCATCGAAAACGCGATGCCGCATATGTGTGTTCCGTTGCTGGCCGAGATGCTGCTGCAATCGGAAGCAGGCCTCGAGCGCCGCTCCCTGCTGGCGGATGCCGCCGCGCATATCGAAGCGGATCGGGAGCGATTCCTGATGGCGCAGAACGAAGATACCACCGCTCGCTTAACCCGTGCGCTCGACCATATGCTTCAAAGGGGATTCGTCGCGCATGCGGGCGAATCCATCAAAGTGAACCCTGCTGAGGCCGATACGTTACGCTTCTACGCCAATTCCCTGTGGCAGCGCGAGGCCGCACTTTCTGCGGCTGCACAGTAGTTTCTGCGCTCGCTCGGTTAGAAAATTACCCAAATTACCATTCCGACTATTGCTTTGTTGCGCAATGCCTCATATCCCACAGAGCAGAGATAGATTCTGCGCTGCGGCACGACGCCATTTCGCGCAGGTAACAAGGAGGCTTGGATGGCTTTGGATACCGACGGCTTGGTCGCTTACGACGCACCCGAAAAAGACCTGTATGACATGGGTGAAATGCCCCCCCTGGGCTATGTGCCAAAGCAGATGCATGCATGGGCCATTCGCCGCGAGCGGCATGGTGAGCCTGACAAGGCCATGCAGCTTGAAGTTGTCGATGTCCCGACGCTTGATAGCAATGAAGTGTTGGTTCTCGTCATGGCCGCCGGTGTGAATTACAACGGTGTTTGGGCCGGTCTGGGCCAGCCGATCTCCCCGTTCGATGTACATGGTGAGCCCTTCCACATCGCAGGCTCCGACGCGTCGGGCATCGTTTGGGCGGTGGGTGACAAGGTAAAGCGCTGGAAAGTCGGCGATGAAGTCGTCATCCACTGCAACCAAGACGACGGCGATGATGAGCACTGCAATGGTGGCGACCCGATGTACTCTGACAGCCAGCGGATCTGGGGTTACGAAACACCTGATGGCTCTTTCGCTCAATTTACTTGCGTGCAGTCTCAACAACTTATGCCACGTCTGCAGCACCTGACGTGGGAAGAGGCGGCTTGCTACACGCTGACCCTCGCAACTGCCTACCGGATGCTTTTCGGCCATGAACCACATGACCTTAAGCCGGGTCAGAACGTTCTG
>CAZPXE010000080.1:0-10980 GCA_964590545.1 uncultured Rhodobacterales bacterium
TTCATGTGCTGTCTCCCCCCAGCTTGAGTGCGTTGTCGCCCAGCGGGCGCAGCATTTTCGATATGGCGGCTTGCGGCACAGTGGTGCCCGCGAATTGCCATACCGGGTTTCGGTCCTTGTCGATGATCGCCGCGCGGATGCCTTCAAGGAAATCCCCATGTTCCATTGCGCGGAAGGTATAGCGGTACTCGAGGTCCAGCGCCTTTTCGATGCTCAGATCCGTCGCGCCGCGCAGGCGGTGCGTCGTCTCGACCGACACGGCCATGGCGAGCGGCGAATTGCGCTGCATCTTGGCGAGGGCTTTGCTGGCGAAGTCCGATCCGTCGTGTTGCAGATCGCGTAGGATGTCATTGACGGTTTCGCCGGTGAACAGGCGGTCAATCTCGGGCTGGGCGTCGCGCAGACTGCCGGGCAGCGGGGTTTGCGCCGCCGCTTCCAGCCCGCCGACATGGCCGGACAGTTCCAGCGCGGTGATCATGTCGGGCCATGCCGCCTCTGGCAGGTACAGATCGGCAAAGCCAGCATAGATCGCGTCATCCGCGCCCATTCGGGTCGCCGTGGTGCCGAGGTATTCGCCCAAGCGCCCCGGCGCGAGGGCCAGCATCAGCGAACCGCCCACGTCCGGCACCAGCCCAATGCCACATTCGGGCATCGCGATTTGGCTGGTGTCGCCAACGACCCGGTGCGTGCCATGGCAGCCAATCCCGACGCCGCCACCCATGGTGAAACCTTGCAGAAAGCTGACGACAGGCTTGGGATAGGTGAAAATATTGGCGTTCAGACGGTATTCATCGGCCCAAAACTTTTGCCCATAGGCGAAATCGCCCTTGGTCCCGGTCTCATAGAGTTCCGCGATATCGCCGCCGGAGCAAAAGGCGCGCTCGCCCGTCGCATCGAGGATGATCAGCGCCACCTCCGGGTCGTCGCGCCAGTTGTCGAAGGCTGCCTCAATCGCGAGGCACATCTCATACGTCATCGCATTCAGCGCCTTCGGGCGGGTGAGGGTGATGCGGCCAGCGCGGTGGGTTTTGCGGATATGTATGTCTGTCATGATGTGTGTCGGACCGGGGGCCAGCCCCCGGACCCCCGAAGTATTTTTGGCGAAAGGAAGGAGGGGCGGGGTGTCGGATATCGTAGGTCAGCCTGCATATCTTGCCTCAAGCAAATGAAGGCGCTTTTTCAGCGTTTCTTTGCGATTGTCGGAGAGTTCAACCATAAATGAGCGAAGCAATAGGATCGAAAGGTCTGCGCTGTGGGCGATGATGCTAGCGCTAAGAAGAAAGCTTGTGGTGCAAACGACGAGTGCTGCCACAAATAGCGGTTCAGCAAGCGATGCAATTGACTGGCTCAAGATGCCGAGAGCGACAAAAAACAAAAAACCTATGCATGGGAGGGCTACGCCCCACAGTAGGAAGCTTAGAAGCGCCTTTTGCATATCGGTCGCAGCGCGGTTCAAAATCCCGCGAAGCATTTTCATCTCATGTATCTTGAACCACCGATACATCACGCCCGCTTCAGCATATCGCGCGCGACGATGACGCGCATGATTTCGTTGGTGCCTTCGAGGATTTGATGCACGCGCAGGTCTCGGACCAGTTTTTCGATGCCGTAATCGGCGAGGTAGCCGTAGCCGCCATGGAGTTGCAGGCATTGATCGACCACCTTTGACCCCGCTTCGGTGACGAATTTCTTGGCCATGGCGCAGAACTTGGTGGCATCCGGCGCGCCTTGGTCCAGCTTCCATGCGGCTTGGCGCAGGAAGGTGCGGGCGGCTTGTAACTCGATTTCCATATCGGCTAGGCGCCATTGCAGGCCCTGGAATTGGTCGATGCTCTGGCCGAAGGCCTTGCGTTCACCCATATAGGCCAGCGTCAGGTTCAGCGCGGTTTGCGCCGCGCCGAGCGAGCAGGCGGCGATGTTGAGGCGGCCGCCGTCAAGGCCCATCATCGCGTATTTGAACCCTTGTCCTTCCATCCCGACCAGCGCGCTCGCGTCAATTTTGCAATCGTCAAACTGGACTTGTGCCGTGGGTTGCGAGCGCCAGCCCATCTTATCCTCATATGCGCCATAGCTGAGGCCGGGCGTGCCGTCTTCGACATAGACGGTGGAGATGCCTTTTGGCCCATCCTCGCCCGTGCGGACCATGCAGATAAAGGCGTCCGAATAGTTGCCGCCAGAGATGAACGCCTTGGTGCCGTTCAGCGTGTAGCCTTCATTGGTGCGTTCGGCGCGGGTGCGCAGAGCTGATGCGTCAGAGCCGGAGCCGGGTTCGGTCAGGCAATAGGACAGGACCGTGTTGAGCGCCAGTGCGCCCGGCAGCACGCGGGCCTTCATCTCATCCGAGGCAAAGCTGTCGAGCATCTTGGCGCACATATTGTGGATCGACAGGAAGGCCGCGACCGAGGGGCAGGCCATCGAGAGCGCTTCGAAGACCAGCGTCGCATCGAGGCGCGACAGGCCCGCGCCGCCTGCGTCTTCGCTGACATAGAGGGAGCCGAAGCCCAACTCACCCACCTTGGGCCAAAGGGATTTCGGGATCGTGCCGTCTTGTTCCCATTGGCGCGCGAAGGGGGCGATCTGTTGTTGCCCAAATGCGAACGCCATATCGAAGATGGCGGTTTGTTCTTCGGTAAGTGCGAAGTCCATCGAATCCTCTCAGTGCCGCGGTGCGGCAGTAATTGAACGCATGTTAAATTAGCCGTCCGCCGTGGCGCAATGGGAAAGTTCAATCGGTCAGCGCGAGCAATCCGTCGATAGACGTTTCCGGTTGGCCCAGAAGTGCGAGGCTTTCAGTTTCGTCCCGGTGAATCATCGGCACCACGGCTTCCACGTCTTGCCACGTCCGCAGGAAGGTCATGCCCAGATCCCAGGCCGCCTCTGTCGGGGCGAAATAGACGCACAGCGTTTGGGTGCCGGAATTGGCGAGACGCCCGGCCTTGGCCGCTTGCAGGATGATAAAACGCGCATAGTCTTTTTCGAAGCCGGTCACGCGACTGAGGTCCACCAATTGTTTTTGGCCGGGCCGGTATTCGGGGTTTGAAATATAGCGCTGGGTCGCGGCCTTGATATCGTCCACCGTTATCAGACCAGACATGCGAACCACGGTCAGACCGCGGTTCGCAAAAATTTTAAACTCGATGGGCACGTAGACCTATTCCATGGGCTTAAAGTTGAACTCTCCGCCTTCTTTAATGCCCGACGGCCAGCGCGATGTCACTGTCTTCGTGCGTGTATAGAACTTGAAAGCGTCCGGTCCGTGCTGGTTCAAGTCCCCAAAGACGGACTTCTTCCAACCTCCGAATGTATGGTATGCAAGCGGAACGGGAATTGGGACATTGATGCCGACCATCCCGATATTGATTCGCGCGGCGAAATCGCGGGCGGTGTCCCCATCGCGGGTGAAGATTGCGGTGCCGTTGCCGTATTCGTGGTCCATGGCGAGGCCGATGGCTTCCTCGTAACTCTTGGCGCGGACGGTGGACAGGACGGGGCCGAAAATTTCGGTTTTGTAGATATCCATATCCTTGGTGACGTTGTCGAAAAGATGCGCGCCGACAAAGAAGCCATCCTCGTAGCCTTGCAGGTTAAAGCCGCGCCCATCGACAACCAACTTGGCACCTTGATCCACGCCCGATTGCACCAGCCGTTCGATATTGGCCTTGGCGGCGGCGGTGACGACGGGGCCGTAATCGACGTCATTGCCTCCGGTATAGGGGCCGACTTTCAACGCCTCAACACGCGGCACCAGTTTTTCGATCAGGCGGTCGGCGGTTTCATCGCCCACGGGAACGGCGACAGAAATCGCCATGCAACGCTCGCCCGCTGCGCCATAGCCCGCGCCCACCAGCGCATCGGCAGCTTGGTCCATATCGGCGTCAGGCATGATGATCATGTGGTTCTTCGCGCCGCCGAAGCATTGCACGCGTTTGCCGTAAGAGCAGCCTTTGCCATAGATATATTCGGCAATCGGCGTTGAGCCCACGAAGCCGATGGATTGCACCACGGGATGTTCGAGCAGCGCGTCAACGGATTCCTTATCGCCATTGACGACCTGAAGGATCCCTTTGGGCAGACCCGCTTCTTCCATCAACTCGGCCAGCATGAGCGGCACGGAGGGATCACGCTCGGACGGTTTGAGGATGAAGGCGTTGCCGCAGGCGATGGCCGGGGCGAACATCCACATCGGGATCATGGCGGGGAAGTTGAACGGGGTGATGCCCGCGCTGACGCCCAAGGGTTGTTTCATCGAGTACATGTCGATGCCGGGGCCCGCGCCGTCGGTGAATTCACCCTTCAGCATTTGCGGTGCGCCGATGCAGTATTCGACCACTTCGAGGCCGCGCTGCACGTCGCCTTTTGCATCGGGGAAGGTTTTGCCGTGCTCGCGGGACAGCGCTTCGGCGAGCTTGTCCATGTCGCGGTTCAGCAGGTCAACGAATTTCATCATCACCCGCGCGCGGCGCTGCGGGTTGGTGGCGGCCCAAGCGGGCTGCGCAGCGGCGGCGAGTTCGACCGCCTTGTTCACTTCCTCAGTCGAGGCGAGCGGGCATTTGGCCTGCACGTCGCCGGTCGCCGGGTTGTAGACATCGGCAAAGCGGCCAGATGTGCCTTTGACATGTTCGCCATTGAGGTAGTGGGTGAGTTCAGTGCTCATGAAGAGTCCTCCGTTGCAGTTGGGCGCTGTCTAGCATTGCGAAATCATCTGTAGTAGGGCGGATTTGCCAAAGTGGTTTTGCGAATTTGCAAAGGGGTCGCGTGCGCGATGCAATGGGATGATATGCGGTTGTTTCTTGCCGTGGCGCGGGCGGGCTCGCTGTCTGGCGCGGGCAAGCTGGTGCGGCTGGACCCGGCGACATTAGGGCGGCGGCTGGCGCGGCTTGAGCAGGATTTGGGGCGGGCTTTGTTCGTCAAATCCCCACAAGGCTACGATTTGACCGAGGAAGGCGCGCGGGTTTTGCCGCAGGCCGAGGCCGCAGAGGCGGCGCTGCGCCCGGTGACAGAGGCGGGGCCTGCGCCAGAAGGGCGGGGGCTGTCAGGGCAGGTCAGGATCGGCGCACCGGATGGGTGCGCGAATTACCTTCTGCCGCAGGTTTGCGCGCGGATTGCGCGCGACAATCCCGGCCTTGAGATTCAGATCGTCGCCCTGCCGCGTGTCTTTAACCTATCGCGGCGTGAGGCGGATATGGCGATCTCCGTCTCGGCCCCCACCGCCGGGCGGCTGACGGTGCAGAAGATCAGCGATTACCACCTGCATCTGGCCGCCGCGCCCACATATCTGCAGGGCAAGGTTCCGGTGCTAAGCCTTGAGGACCTGAGCGGGCATGCCATTGTTGGCTATATCCCCGACCTGATTTTTGACCGGGAACTCGATTATCTGAGCGATTTGGGCGTGAAGCGGGTGACGCTGGCCAGCAATTCGGTTGCCGTGCAGCTCAACTGGATCCGGCAAGGTGGGGGGATCGGCGTGGTGCATGATTTTGCGCTGCCGGTTGTCGGTGGGCTGACGCGGATTTTAACCGATAAGGTGTCGCTGGAGCGGACGTTCTATCTGGTGCGCCATGCGGATGACCGGCGCGATGCGCGTTTGACGCGCTTTGCGGAGGCTTTGTTGGCGGAGTGCCGTGCGGAGCTGGGGCGGTTGGAAGCGCTGGCCTAGGCGGCGCCTGAGCCCGTTCAGATTTTGGTAACGAAGTTGCACCTAAAGTCGCAAAACTTGCGTCCTTGACAGGTCACGGCCTCGTGAGGGACGCTGGGGAACCTGCGGCGGCACCCGTTATCCGAGAATCACTTGCCAGCCGTCGCCTGACCTGATGCCGCTTGGGGGCTGTCCCCGGCCCCCTTTCGGCGTAACGAAAGGAACGGCCTTATGCGTGTGCAACAGATCCTGAAAACCAAAGCCGACGATGCTGTCGTGACGGTTCCACCCGGCACCACGGTGCGCGACGCGGCGGATATTCTGGCCAAGCGAAAGATCGGGACGGTGCTGATTTCGAAAGATGGTCAGTCGGCGGATGGTATCCTGTCTGAGCGTGATATTGTACGTGAATTGGCGCATAAGGGCGCAACGATCCTAAGCGAGCCGGTTGAGAGCTACATGACTGCCAAGCTGTTCACCTGCACGCGCGATCAGGACGCCGATGAGGTGCTCTCGATCATGACCGAAAACCGCTTCCGCCACATGCCGGTGATGGAGGACGGGCAGCTTGTGGGCCTGATCACGCTTGGCGATGTGGTCAAAGCGCGGCTGAGCGAGCTGGCGATGGAGCGGGACGCGCTGGAAGATATGATTATGGGGCATTGAGGGCGAGCCATCGCATCGCTTGAGCCGTGGCCAGCGCCGGACCGGGGGCTGGCGCTGCAACCCTCGTTCACCTTGGTTTATCTCAGCCAAGTTAGCGCGACGAACATGTGGAACGCCCAGTCCTGCCAAAGCGCCAGACCGCTGGGTCGGTCCGGCGCTGGCCACGGCGGCTTCGCTTTGATTCCGTGGCCGGTTGCGTCGAACGCACAGTAACCGCTCCCCATGAAAACTTGCCCTTGCAAACCGCCGCCGCTTTTGGTGCTTTGCAGCGACGACGAGACGAAAGGAGCCGCCATGCGTGTGGGGCTTTATCCGGGCACTTTTGACCCGATTACTTTGGGGCATTTGGATATTATCCGGCGGGCGTCCACGCTTGTGGACAAGCTGGTCATCGGGGTGGCGATCAACCGGGACAAGGGGCCGCTGTTCTCGCTGGAAGAACGGGTCGCGATGGTTGAGGCGGAATGCGCTGCCGTGGCGGAGCAAACTGGGATGCAGATTATCGTCCATCCGTTCGAGAACCTGCTTATCGATTGCGCGCGCGATGTGGGCGCGCAGGTGATCGTGCGTGGGTTACGGGCCGTGTCGGATTTTGAGTATGAATTCCAGATGGTTGGCATGAACCGGCAACTCGATGACTCCGTTGAAACCGTGTTTCTGATGGCCGAGGCCGAGCATCAGGCGATTGCGTCGAAACTGGTCAAGGAAATCGCGCGGCTTGGCGGGGATGTGAGCAAGTTCGTCACGCCCGCTGTGAAGGACGCGCTGGTGACGCGCTTCGGGTAGCCGAGCGGGCAACGGGCCGTCATCCTGAAAGCATGCCGCTGGCATGACCATCCTGAATGCATGCCGCTGGCATGACGCGGTCCGTCAGTGGCCCGGCGGCCTTCCGCCTTGTTCCGGGCCGTGGGTAGGCTTACAAAAACGTCCCCATTTCCGCCGCTGTATCCAGCATCCGGTTCGAAAAGCCCCATTCGTTGTCGTACCAAGACAGCACGCGGACCATGTTACCTTCGATGATCTTGATCTGATCCAGCGCGGCGTAAGAGCTGTGCGGGTTGTGGTTATAGTCCACGGACACGGTGGGGCGGGTTTCGACACCTAGGATACCCTTCAGCGGCCCTTCGGCAGCGGCAGTCAGGGCGGCGCGCACCTCGTCCACGCTCACGTCGCGGTCGAGCTCGCTGGTCAGGTCCACACAAGACACATTCGGCGTCGGCACCCGGATTGCTTGGCCGGTCAGACGACCGGCAAGTTCGGGCAGTACAAGACCGACGGCCTCGGCCGCGCCCGTCGAGGTCGGGATCATCGACAGCGCAGCGGCGCGGGCGCGGTTGAGGTCGCGGTGCGCCGCATCATGCGTGGGCTGGTCGCCCGTGTAGGCGTGCACCGTGGTCATCATCGCGCGGCGGATGCCGAAACTGTCATTGAGAACCTTTGCCACCGGGGCGAGGCAGTTCGTGGTGCAGCTTGCGTTCGAGACGACCACGTCATCGCCGGTCAGCGTGTCGTGGTTCACACCATAGACAATCGTTTTCACCTGCGGCGTGCCCTTTGCCGGGGCCGAGATCAGCACGCGGCTAGAGCCGTTTTCCAAATGCGGCTGAACCGCGTCGTGGCTGGTGAAAATGCCGGTGCATTCAAAGACGATATCCACATCGGACCAAGGCAGGTCGGCGGGGTTCCGCTCTGCCGTTACGCGGATCGCATCGCCATCCACGCGCAGCGTGTCGCCGTCCACGGACACAGGCTTCGAGAACCGGCCATGCACTGAGTCGAATTCCAGCAAATGCGCGTTCACTTCCGGCGCAGACAGGTCATTGATCGCGACGATCTCGATATCGCTGCGCCCGCTTTCATACAAAGCGCGCAATGTGTTGCGTCCGATGCGGCCAAAACCGTTGATTGCGACTTTCAATGTCATGCTGCCCTCCGGGGATCACGTTTTGCCAAACCTGTTAACGCTAACAATGCGATATGCACTGGATTGTCAACTGGGAAATCGGGCGTAGGCGGCGCGATTGGTCAGCGCCAGAAGGCCAGCCATTCGATCAGTTCGAGGAATTTTTTGCCAAGGAAAATCAGATTTTCGGCTCCGAAAAAGGCCACATCAATCACCATTGCGCCAAGGATGAACGCGCCTAGGCCTAGGGCGACGGAATTGGTCATGGAAGGGGGCTCCGAAACGAAAAAGGCAGAGCTGAAGTTAATCAGCCCTGCCGCAACATCGCAATATACCGGTAAACCTGAGGTTAAACCCGTGTACCCATGGCAACAGCCACATCGGCCATGCGCACGGAAAAGCCCCATTCATTGTCGTACCACGCAAGCACGCGCACGGTGCGCCCGCCGACCACTTTGGTCTGGTCCGGTGCGAAGATTGACGAGTGTTCGGTGTGGTTGAAGTCGATGGAGACTTTCGGTTCCGGGTCATAGGACAGCACGCGCCCCATTTCGGTTTTGCTGGCGGCTTCCACCGCGGCGTTCACCTCTTCCACGGTCACGTCGCGGGCCGCTTCGAACGTAAGGTCTACTGCCGAGACGTTCGGCGTTGGCACGCGGATCGCGGAACCGTCGAGCTTGCCTTTGAGTTGCGGCAGTACCTCGCCAAGCGCTTTGGCCGCGCCGGTGGACGTCGGGATCATCGACATCGCCGCCGCGCGCGCCCGGTACAGGTCGCTGTGACGTGTGTCGTGTGTCGCTTGGTCGCCCGTATAGGCGTGGATTGTGGTCATGATGCCGCGCTCGATCCCGATCGCCTCGTCCAGCACTTTGGCCAGCGGTGCGAGGCAGTTGGTCGTGCAGGAGCCGTTGGAGATCATGTTGTCATTCGCTGCCAGACCGCGATGGTTCACGCCATACACAATGGTTTTGTCCACATTCTTGGCAGGGGCCGAGATGAGCACCTTGCGCGCGCCACGTTCCAGATGCGCCTTGGCCTTTTCGCCATCGTTGAACGCGCCGGTACATTCCAGCACCACATCGACGCCCTCCCAGTCCAGCTCGTCGAGATTGCGGGTGGATTGCACTTTCATCGGGCCTCGGCCCATATCCAGCCAGTCCTCGCCATGGGTGATGTCATGGGGGAAGCGGCCATGCACCGAGTCATAGCGCATCAGGTGTGCGGCGGTGTCGATGGGGGCGGTCGCGTTCAAAGAGACCACTTCGATATCGTTCCGGCCCGAGGCGAGAATATGCGACAGCGTGCAGCGGCCAATCCGTCCAAACCCGTTAATACCCACTCTGATCGTCATGGCACTGCTCCTGAAACTGCGCGTCTATGGGGCTGTCTATAGCCGCCATTGCTGCATCGCGGAACCTTGGAAGGTGTGGCTTTTCAGCATGTTAGCGATAAACGTGAGTATATGGTTAAGGGTTGCGCTAACGGCGGCGCTAACATATGCGGATGCTGCGTTTGCAAAATTGCGCTGGCCGCGTAAGTTGGCGCAAGAAATCGAAAAGGGGCGTTGTGATGAGTGGTTTGCTGGCATTGCTGGATGACGTGGCGGGAATCGCCAAAGTGGCGGCGGCCTCCGTCGATGATGTGATTTCGCAGGCGGCGAAGGCCGGATCGAAGGCCGCTGGCGCAGTGATTGATGATGCGGCGGTGACGCCGAAATATGTGCAAGGCTTCCGGGCCGAGCGCGAGCTGCCGATCATCTGGCGCATTGCCAAGGGCTCGTTCTTCAACAAGCTGGTGATCCTGCTGCCCATCGCGCTGGCCTTGTCGGCCTATGCGCCCTTTATGATCGCGCCGCTGCTGATGCTGGGCGGGGCGTACCTGTGTTTCGAGGGGGCCGAGAAGGTCGCCCATGCGCTTGGCTGGGGCGGGCATGGCCATGAGGATTACCCCGGCAAGACCGAAGAGGAGCTAGACCCCGCACATCTGGAGGAACAGAAAGCCAAAGGGGCGATCAAGACGGATTTCATTCTGTCGGCAGAGATCATGACCATCTCGCTTGCAGCGATCCCGGAGAGTAACTTTTGGATGGAAGCTGCCACGCTGGCGACAGTGGCGATCATGATCACGGTTGTGGTCTATGGCTCGGTCGCGCTGATTGTGAAGGCGGATGATGTGGGGATGTATATGGCCGAAAAGGGCCGCACCGGGTTTGGCCGCGGGCTTGGGCGCGGCGTCGTGCACGCGATGCCGGGTTTTCTGAAGCTGCTGATGATTATCGGCACAGCGGCGATGCTTTGGGTTGGCGGTGAGATCATCGTGCATGGGCTGGCCGTGATGGGCTGGCATACGCCAGAGGATATCATCTACGGCATCGCCAAGGCGATTGGCGGCGAGGAAGGCATCGTGAAGTGGTTCGGCAAAGCGGCGATGAACGGGCTGCTGGGGCTGGCGATTGGCTTTGCACTGATCCCGGTGGGGGAGAAGATCATCACCCCGATCTGGCGCGCGGTGTTTGCGCGCGGTGCGAGCGCGGCGCATTGAGGTTTGCGCGCGTGGCGGGGTGAACCCCGCCCTACGACTGTTCAAGCGCAGCGCCCCCTGCTTCTTCGGGTGTCAAATACTTCGGGGTCCGGGGCAGAGCCCCGGCGCTACAATCCCGGCAACCACGTCGCCAGCGGCGGAAACACGACCAGCAACGCCACCAGCAGCAGCGAGCACAGAATGAACGGAATCGCCGACAGGTAAATGTCCCGCATCGTCGTCCCCTTCGGCGCCA
>CAZPXE010000081.1:0-10948 GCA_964590545.1 uncultured Rhodobacterales bacterium
CGAGGGGTGGCGCAATCGCGCCGCCCCGTGGGGGCGGAACGGCGCGAGCGCAACGCTTCGCATTGCGCGGAACATCACATAGAATGAGTGCCTAGGGCGCTATCTCACTCCGCCGCCAAAGGCACGCGGTCCTGACCAATGACCGCGATATCAGCAATCACGTCACGCAGCCGCATCTGAATCTCGTCGAACTCCGGCTTCCGGGTGATCAACTGCTCATCCATATAGATCGAGCGGTCGATTTCCACCTGCACCGCGTGCTGGCGGCGGGCCGGGCGGCCATAGGCTTGGGTGATATAGGCCCCGGCGAAGGGGGCGTTGCGCGTGACAGTGAAGCCAGCGGCCGAAAAAGCCGCTTCAATCTGATCCACGATCTCGGCACTGGCTGCCGCGCCAAAGCGGTCGCCAAGCACAATGTCAGGTCGCCGCATCCCGCCGCGTGCGATGCCGTCCATCGCTTCATGCGGCATCGAGTGGCAGTCAACCAGCACCGCTTGCCCGAATTCCAGCCGCGCCTCATCAAGCAGACCCTGCAAGCGTTGGTGATAGGGGCGCCAGACCGAGGCAATGCGCTGCTCTACCTCTGCGCGGGGCAGTTTGCCGCGATAGATGGCGCGGCCATTGGCAACGACGCGGGGGATGACCCCCAGCCCGGAGGCAACACGGGGGTTGTGACCTTGCGCGCGCACCCCGGCGATCAGGGCCGGGTCCAATTCATCCTCGGCCCGGTTCAAATCGACATAGGCGCGGGGCATATTGGCGGTCAGGAACGGCGCGCCGAACGCGGGGGCGGCGGCGAATAATTCATCCACGAAGGCGTCTTCGGAGGACCGGATCACATGGCTATCGAGCACGGAAGCCTTGAGGAACCGCCAATCGTAATCGCGCCCGGAATGGGGCGAGGCGAATACAACGCAGGATCGGCGTGCGTCCGGCTCTGATAATGCAAAAGCCTGCTCGGTCATGTGCTCTCCTAATACCCATATTATAAACCGATTAGTTGCATTACCAAAAGCCCTTGATCCCAGCTTCGACTCCTTTTATAGCCCTGCGAACCGGCGCGGGCTTCCGCGCCCCATTTTTTTGGGGTTGGTCTTGGGTCGGTAAGGGCGATTAGCTCAGCGGTAGAGCACTTCGTTGACATCGAAGGGGTCACTGGTTCGATCCCAGTATCGCCCACCATGAATTCACCGCCCTCCGGCATAGTGCTGGAACGGCACCCGACAAACCTTGTGGCCCGCCCACCGCACCGGCGCCGCGCAGATGCAGGAGAGCACCCTATGAAGGTACGCAACTCGCTCCGCTCGCTCAAGAACCGCCACCGCGATTGCCGCGTTGTGCGTCGCAAGGGCCGCGTGTACGTGATCAACAAAACCCAGCGCCGGTTCAAAGCCCGTCAGGGGTAAAACCGCAGCGCATGTTTTGCAATGCTAAGAAAGCCGTCCGGTTCGGGCGGCTTTTTTGCATGGCGCCCTTGGTATGTCGCGGAGCGGGATCGTCCCGCGGTCAGGCCCAAATGCTCAGCAGCAGCACACCGGCCATCACGCGATGCGCTTCGAAACGAACCGGGTGCGCGTTTTGCCGGTCTTCCAGCACTTGCACCACGGATGTTTCCAGAGCGTCCGTTGCCAATTTCGCCATCTTCCCCTGTTGAGGCGACGGCGCGCCGATACTTAACTCAGACCCGATATCTTTGGCGCACAGATGAAAATTCTGCGCGGCCAGCCGGTTAAACCGGATGATCTGAAGGTCTGCATTCAGAACCAGAACGCCCACCTGGTATTTTTCAAGCAAAACCTCTTTGATCTCGGTGATCTCCGCGAGTTTTTGCACCTCACGCTCTTGCGCGGTCAGGGCGGAGCGCAAATTGGCGTTTTCCGACACCATCTTAATATTTGCAGCCTGAAGATCGTTGTTGATGGCCTGCATTTCATCAATATCGGACTGCAAGTTATCGTTGGTTGCGCGCAGCTCGACCGCACTGGTGCCCAGCTGTTCCGTCATTTTCCACAGCCTGTCTTCGGCCTGACCAAGATCTTGCTCCATCACGCGAATACGCCGCAGCAGCTGATCGCTGTTTTCGCGATCCTGTCTTTCGACCCGGCTTCGGCCCTGCGGGACACGCGGAGCCAACGGCATGGGGGCTGGTGATCTTTGCGGTGGCTCTGCGTATGGCACGGCTTTGGTGGGATCGTCCTTGATTGCAGCGTGCGCATGCAAATCAATTGAGCTGCCCGTCTGGTTCTGGACTTTGCGAAACAGACGCCAACGCGGATCAATCGCGTCAAACGCCGCCGAGAATCTACCCACGGTTTCGGTTGCGCCCAGAAACAGAACCGCGTTCGCGCGCAGACCGAACAGGAACATTGACAGGACGCTCTCCTGCGGCTCTTCGCGCAAATAGGTCATCAGGTTACGACATGAAATCAGGTCCAGACTCATGAATGGCGGATCATTGATGACGTTATGCACCGAAAAAACGATGTTTTGACGCAACCCCGGATCGACAGCATAGCTGTTGGCATGGCGCTGGAAGTAGCGCGCGCGCAGATCGGATGGGACATTGGCCAGCTTGGCTGCCTCGTAAATCCCCCGCGATGCGATTTCGACCGATTTCGCACTCACATCTGTCCCAATGATGCGGAACCGGCGATCATTGCCCGCCGCGCGCAGCGCTTCGCTCAACTCGATCGCAATGGTATAAACCTCTTCTCCACTCGCACAGGCCGGCACCCAGATTTTCAAGGGTTTGCCATCATGGTCTTCTTCTGCGAGCAGATCCAGCACATGCACCCGCAGCGCTTCAATCGCCTCTTGGTCACGGTAGAACGCGGTCACGCCAATCAGCATGTCCTCGAACAGCTCGTTTACGGCCTCGTCGCTCTGGCTCAGAATGTCATTGTAAGCCTCGAAGCTATCATGACCGTGCACAAGCAAGCGGCGCTGAATGCAGCGGTTCACTTCCGCGGGATTGTAGTTGCCGAAATCGACCTTCTGGATCGTCTCAATCCGGTCAAGGATCTGTTTGGTGGCGTGTTGATGGGCCTCATCGTCTGTCAGATCAGACAGGGTGCGACCCGACGCGAAAATGGACTGGATGACTGACGGCATCTCGCCCGCTGTCAGCGCACGGTCCGAAATACCGCGCCCAAGCAGCACCCCCGGTGTCGAAGATGCGGCGATCCTCTCAGAAGTCGGCACTAAAATCATGGTCCCGGACTGGTGCAATTGCTGCGCCCCTGCCACCCCATCAGCGCCATCGCCGGACAAAACCACGGCAATCGTTTGCGTCCAATCACGCCCGCACAAAGAGGTGAACAACCGGTCAACCGGACCTGCCAGCGGTTTGCTTTCCCTCTGAGCCAGCTCTGTGGTCCGAAAAACCGCGCCGTGAAGCTCCACCGTTTTATCCGCCGGGACCAGAAAAACCGTGTTTACCGCGAGCTCGGTCCCGTCTTCGATCAACCGGACCGGCAGCCGCGCCATAGAAGCAAGCTGCGCGACAGGGATGTCTTGGCCGCCTGTTCCCTGATCCGCCACGACCACGTATGCGATATCTGGTTGATCGGGAACTGCGCGGAAAAAGGCAGCAAGCGCGTCAAGATCATTGACCGACGCTGCAAGTGCTACCAATTGGATATCTTCAGGTTGCGGCACCCTAACAACACAGGACCCTAACACTGTCCGCGCCTCTTTTTCCCCAGTGCTGGTATACTAGCAATCGCACCGCATTTGGCAATCGCTATAGTTGTATCAAGCACAGCAAGGCCCGGAGAATAGAGCAATTGCGGCTCCTGCCTTGGGTCAGGCTGACAAGGCCAGCACGTCATATTCACTGCGCCGCGCGGCAAGCTGCTTTGGGCTTAGCGCGCGATCAAACAAAAACCCTTGGCCATAGTCACAGCCCAGATCGCGAATGCAGGACAGTTGCGACGGTGTTTCAATTCCTTCCACCACGACCTTTTGCTTCATCGATCTGGCAATCATCATCAAGGCTTCGACAACCACACGGGCGTGGCTGTCGGTATCGATGTTTTTGACAAAGGATTTGTCGATCTTGATGATATCGACAGGCCAGTCGCGCACATGGGTCAAGCCCGCATAGCCCGTGCCGAAATCATCCAGCGCAACCCGTGCGCCGCGCTGGCGCATTTCCTGAAGTGAGTGATAGATTTGCCCGCCGCGCTCACCCAGCATGATCTCTTCGTTCACCTCGATCACGATGCGGTTCCATGCGACCCCGCCCTGATCCAGCAAAAGCTGCACATCGAACACAAATTCCGGGTCCAGCAAGTCGAATTTGGTCAGGTTCAACCAGATGTCTCGCGCGCGAAAGCAGTTGTCTTCGGCCAATGCGTTCAGATGGGCCAAGGCTGATTTCAGAATATGGCGCGTAAGGCGCGGCGCAATGTAGTGATGCCCGAACATCCAGTTCAGTTGCCGCGCGCCGCTGCCCACAGGTGCGGTGCCCCCATCCTCTTGCGTGCCGGTGAAGCGCGCCAAGATTTCAAGCCCGACGCAATCGCCGCTGGTCAGATCAAGTATCGGCTGGAACCAAGGGGAAATGGGCGAGAAATCCGTCGCCTTGAACGTGGCTTGTGTGTAGGCTTGCACCGGGTGCAGGTCCGGATCGTAGATCATCGCCATGTTTCGACCCTCAGCCTTACAGGCATAAAGCGTCGAATCGGCCATCGCGAAGAGGTCATCGTAGTTGGACGCGTGACGTGGGAAGAACGCGCCGCCGATGCTGACCCGTCCAAGATCAGCCTTGCCCAGCATTGCCACATTGCGCTGGATCGCACCGCGCAACCGGGTCAACACCCCGTTCAAATAGGCTGGCGTGGCCTTGGGCAGGTCGATCAAAAGCCCAAACTCATCCCCGCCAATCCGCCCCACGATCGCCGTTTCCGGCAGCGAGGATACGGCGCTGCACGCAATGGTCTGAAGATACGTGTCCCCAAACTGATGTCCGTAAACGTCATTCACCTGCTTGAAGAAATCCAGATCGAGGATCAGCAGGGCTGCGGGCGTTTCATCGGCGCTGAGCCGCGCGCGCGCTCTGGCTTCGAATGAAGCCTTGTTCTCGACCTCTGTTAGCGGATCAACCTCGGCCCGGCGGCGCAGGTGATGGCTGCGCTGATTCATTTCGGCCAGATCCAGTTCCAGCTTGGATCTGGTCTGAACCGAAACCACATTCATCGCCACCAGTTGCGTAATCTGGGAACAGGCGGCAAAGGCGCGTTGTTCGATCCAATTCTCGCGCGAGATGGCGATGACCAGCCCGCCAAAATTCTGCCCTTCCGCCTCAAGCGGCAGAAGAAGAAGGAAATACATCTCACCCTGATCAGTGACATGTTGCACCAATCCGCCGGGGCCGTAGTCGGTGCTGCGCGAAGTGCGCACCTCCCACAGGTCTTTCAACGCCGCAATGAGATCCGCGCGCGGGTCCGGCATATGCGCGGGAATCATCGTCGTCGCGCCCAGCTCTGAATGGAAACAGAACAGCACCATATCGGCCCTGCATGCTTCCAAAACCGAGGCCGACATATCTTGCGCAATCTGCGCGATTGTTTCGTTTTCCAAAGAACTTAACCCCAACAACACTCTTTCCGCTTCGCAACCCAATTCGCAAAACTCAGGCGCGAGACTGCTACTTTCCCAACTTAGCATTCGCCTCGCCTCACCCTTCGCTTCGGTATCTTCTTAGCGCACGCTAGATAACTAAGGTTAACAGCGCGTTAACTAATGGAACCAAAGGGTAAACAGCCCACGGGCACGCACCCTAAAGAGAATGGCTTGACCCATCAAGTCTGCCTTTCAAAGGCACCCGCCTTTATCGTCGACCGACCTGACGGCAGATCAGGATCACGGGAAGCAGCCCCATCGCCACAATGACCAACGACGGCACGGCCGCGCCCTCCAGCCGCTCGTCACTGGCCAGCCTGTATGCCTGCACCGCCAGCGTGTCATAGTTGAAAGGGCGCATGATCAGCGTTGCGGGAAGTTCCTTCATCACATCGACGAAGACGATCAGCAGCGCCGTCAGCAGGCTTGGCGTCAGGATTGGCAGGTGGACCCGGCGCAGGGTGGCCAGCGGCCCTTTGCCCAGTGACCGCGCCGCCGCGTCCATATTGGCATGGACCAGCGCCTGCCCGCCCTCATACGCGCCCAGTGCCGCCGCCAGAAAACGAACGATATACGCCGCCACAAGCAGCCAGATTGACCCGGTAATCAGCAGGCCGGTGGAATAGTCGAACTGCGCGCGCATGAACGCATCGAGCGCATTGTCGAACGCCGCAAAGGGCACCAGCAGCCCGACGGCGATCACCCCGCCCGGCACCGCATAGCCCAACCGCGCCACATAGGCTGCGCCGTGGCTCATCCGGTCAGGTCGCAGCCGTTGCAGGAAGCCGATGCAAACCGCCGCGCCGACCGTCAGCAGGGCCGCAACCGCCGCCAGCGTCAGGGAGTTGCGGATGAAGCCGAGATAGCGCGCGCTCATCAGGTTCTGCTCACTGTCCAGCGCCATCACCGCCAGCGTCCCCGCCGGGATCACCGCGCCCAGCAGCACCGGCACCGCGCAAGCGATGCAGGCGAGCCAACCCGCCGCGCCGCTGAGCGGGATTGGCGACATCACATGGGAATTGCGCGCGCCTTCGTGGTATTTCGCGCGGCCCCGCTGCACCCGTTCAAGCATCGCCAGCAGCAGCGCGAAGGCCAGCAGGCACAGGGCCAGTTGCGCCGCGCCCGCCCGATCACCCATGGAAAACCAGCTTGTGTAAATCCCGGTGGCGAAGGTCTGCACGCCGAAATAGGCAACCGTGCCGAAATCGGCGATCGTCTCCATCACCGCCAGCAGCACGCCCCCCGCAATCGCAGGGCGCGCCAGTGGCAACGACACGCGCCAGAACGCGCCCCACGCCGTTTGCCCCAGCGCGCGAGCGGCAAGGAACGTCGCCCCCGATTGCTGCAAAAATGCTGCGCGGGCCAGCAGGTAAACATAAGGATAAAGCACCAGCGTCAGCATCAGCGCCGCCCCGCCGGGCGAGCGGATTTCCGGGAACCAATAGTCGCGCGGCCCCCATCCCGTCACATCCCGCAGCGTTGCCTGCACGATGCCGGGATGATCCAGCACATGGGTGTAAGCATAGGCCAGCACATAGGCGGGGAAGGCCAGCGGCAGGACCAGAAGCACCTCTAGCAGCCGCGCGCCGGGAAAGCGGGTCATCGTCACCAGCCACGCCGCGCCGACGCCAATCACAAAGGTACCAAGCGCGACCAAAGCCACCAGCCGCAGGGTCGTGGCCGCGTATCGTCCCAGCACCGTTTGCCCCAGATGCAGAACCGTCTCGGTCCCGCCGGTCATAGCCGCGATTGCCACAGCAACCATTGGCAACAAGCACAGGCACGCCACACAGGCCGCAATCGCGCGCAGGCTGCGCGGCGCAGTCTGGCGCGCGGCCCGCCGCGGTTGATCTGGAGACACTGCCACCATGGCCGGAGTACTGGAGCAAAACTGTCAGAATTACCAGTACCTTCCGCGCCCCCAAGAACCCGCTATAGTCGCGAAATGGAGCGCAACATCCGCCTGTATCCGTGGTTCGAATTCTTCCGCAGCCTGATCTTCTGGCAGGCGACGTGGTTTCTATACATCCAACAGGAATTGTCCGCCGCCGCGGCGATCCTGCTCTATGCGATCTATGATGTGGCAACGACCGTGCTCGAGGTGCCGTCGGGCTATATGTCCGACCGTGTTGGCCGCCGTCCCACCCTGATCTGCGCGGCACTGGCGATGCTCGGCTCCATGCTGTTGCTGGGGCTCGGGGGCAGTTTCGCCGCCTTCGCGCTGGCGCAGGTGCTGGGCGGGGTCGGCGCGGCGTTTGTGTCCGGCACCAATTCGGCGCTTTTGTACGAATCGCTTGAGGCCGAGGGACGGGCGGCAGAGGTTGAACCGCAGAACCTGCGCGCCTGGCGCATGAGTTTCTTAGCGCTGGCCTTGTCGGCTGTGATCGGCGGCGTGCTGGCATTGGTCTGGCCGCCCCTGCCCTTTGTGACCACCGCCGTCGCCTTCTGCGCCCTGCTGGGGATCGCGCTGCGCTTTGCCGAGCCGCCCCATGCGAGCGCCAGCGGGTCGGAATGGGAGCGGCTGAGCCATCTGCGCGGGTATTTCACCCGGCCTGCCCTGCGCTGGATCTTTCTGATTGGTGTGCTGATGTATGGGTTCAGCCATATCCCCTTCGTCTTCGGCCAGCCCTTCATTGCCGATGCGCTTAGCCGCGCGGGCCTGCCGGTGGAGGCGCCGCTGGTCTCGGGCGTGGTGACGGCTGTGATGATGGCGCTGTCGCTGGTGGTCTCGCTCTTTGCCCCCAGCTTGCGGGCGCGGATTGGGCTGGGCGCGATGCTGCTGATCGCCTTCGGGATGCAGGCCGGGCTGGCGCTGGCGCTGGCGGTGAGTGGCTCGGTCCTCGCAATTGGGTTCCTGTTGCTGCGCATGGTGCCCGACTCGCTGTCGACGCCCTTTGTGATTGCCTATCTGCAACCGCATCTGGACGATGACAGCCGCGCGACGTTTCTGTCGATGAAAAGCCTTGCTGGGCGGCTGCTCTTTGCCGCGACGCTGGCGTTGGCGGCGGCGTCCACAAGCGCCGTGGGGGAGATGACGCGGGCCGAGTTGCAAGCGGTGTTGATGGCTTATGCGATAGGCGGGCTGATGTGCCTTGCGGCGCTGGCGGTGACGCTGCGGCGAACGAAGCTGTGAGCGGGCGGTAGGCGTGGCCAGCGCCTGCCCGGGGGATGGCGCTCCGACGTCAATGCGGCTCGATTTATGGTAGCTTTGGTAGCGCGACGAAAATTCGTTCCACCAAGATCAGCCAAAGCGCCAGCCCGCTGGGCCGGGCAGGCGCTGGCCACGGCGGCTTCGCCTTGATTCCGTGACCCGGGCGCTCAGAACCAAACGCGCGTTACTCGTAGCTCCGCGTATCCTCGATCACCAACCCATCCTTGGGCAGGCTGCCCGGTGCAACCACCTCAACCGCGCCGCGCAGTTTCAGCACGTCTTGCACCGAGGCGGCGAACGCCTCTGCATCGCCGCCCGCCGCTTCAAGCTGCACCGTCATGGTATCCTGCTCCCCCGCGCGGCCCGCGATGACCCGTGCTTTGACGATCTCCGCGTGGCGCGCGACCAGTTGCGCGACTTGTTCGGGGCGCACGAACATGCCTTTGATCTTGGTCGTCTGATCCGCGCGGCCCATCCAGCCCTTGATGCGCATATTGGTGCGCCCGCAGGGGCTTTGCCCGGGCAGAACGGCGCTCAGATCGCCGGTGGCAAAGCGGATTAGCGGGTAATCGGGGTTCAGCGTGGTCACAACGACCTCGCCCACCTCGCCTTCGGGTACCGGATCGCCCGTGCCGGGGGTGACGATCTCGACGATCACGCCTTCATCCACAATCAGCCCCTCCATCGCGGGGCTTTCATAGGCAATATTGCCCAGATCAGCGGTGGCATAGCATTGCAGGCAAGTGATCCCCCGATCGGCGTATTCCTGCCGCAACGACGGGAACAGCGCGCCGCCCCCGACAGCGGCCTTGGAAAAGCGCAGCGCCTCGCCCATCTCATCGGCCTTATCCAGAATGACCTTGAGGTAATCCGGCGTGCCCGCATAGGCGGTGCAGCCAATATCGGCAGCAGCGCGCACCTGCATTTCGGTCTGGCCCGTCCCGGCGGGCAGCACGCCTGCGCCAATAGCCGTCGCGCCGTTTTCAAACATGATCCCGGCGGGCGTCAGGTGATAGGAAAAGCAGTTCTGCACCACATCGGACGAGCCAATCCCCACCGCATGCAAAAACCGCGCGAACCGCCACCAATCCTTGCTGTCATGGCTGCCCGGCTCGTAAATCGGGCCGGGGCTTTGGAAGATATGCGAAAACTGCGACACGCCTGACGTAAAGCCCCCAAGCGGCGGGTGCGCCTTCTGCGCCGCACCCAACTCTGCCTTGCGCAGCACCGGCAACGCGGCCAGATCAGCAACGCTCTTGATCTTGAGCGCATCAATCCCGGCCAGCGACGCCTTATACCCCGCCAAACCCTGCGCCCGGCCCACCTGATCGGCCAAAGCGGTGCTTAGGTCTTTGGCGCGCTGATCTGCGCTGCGGGTTTCAAGATCGTCGTAATGGGTCATGGGGGTGGTCCTTGTGGTCAAAGAAAATCATCGCTGTTGGGGGCTTTGCGATACCCTGCTGCGATCAGTACATCGCGCGTCTTGGCGGCAAACCATGCGCCCAGCGCCTGACAAAAGGTGACGTTCCGCGCCGATAACTTCCGCGCAGACCCGGCAAAGGCGATGCGGCGGGGGCGGAAGTTATCGCGCGCCATCGGATCAAGCCTTTGCGATCTGCTGCGGCCCTTTGGCCTTCACGCGGATAATCTCGCCGCGCACTTCCATCTCAAGCTTCACGGCGATGCAGTGCCAGCCGAGCTTGCCCAGCTTTGCCGTCTCATCTTCGGTCAACCGCGCCCCGACCGCATCGCGCACATCATTATACACCATCGGCCCGCCCGCTTCGTCCAGCAGCCCAAGGATGTGCCCCCGGATCAAATCGAACTTCCACGTGGGGATGTTGGTCACCCCATCGCGCCCAATCGCGGGGGTGCGGCAGGGGGTTTTGTCGCTCATACGCCAATCCTCAAAAATACCGCGCCCAACACTGCGGAGGCGATTGAGGTGAACATCCATTCATGTTTGTGCATCGGGCTAAGTTTCTGGCCGCGACCGAAATGCAAAATTAGCCATACCGCCGAAGCGACTAAACATAGACTTATCGCAACCAACCCAATCAAGGGCTCAACTCAGCCAGCGCTTCCGCCGACGGTAAGACCGCACATCGCGGAACGACTTCCGGCCTTCCTCGCTCATGCCCAGATAGAATTCCTTCACATCCGGGTTCTCGC